>NZ_JANSIN010000065.1:0-12490 GCF_047462115.1 Synechococcus sp. R50.1
AATGACTTTTGCCAAACCGCCTAAAGCTCAGTAAATTCAGCAAAGTTCAGGGTTTTGGGGGTTAGAGGCATGCTCCTATCCAGGGTCTTTTTCAGCTTTTTCTTTTCGCGATCTTCAATGTCTGTAACAATTCAGTCAGAGAGAAACCGCGATCTGACCTCGCCGCTCTTCAAAATCGCTGATCAGCAGTCTCACCTCGATCTGCCATTCCCCCGCCAGGGCTAGGGGCACATTTTCCACCACAAATTGGCCAGGCCTATCCGGCGCTACAGTACGGCGTAGAGGGGGGATCCCGTGTTCCGGCAGGGAAAACCCAAGGGTCAATTCCTGGGCCGGGACTCCCTTCACCTCAGCCCGAATTTGATTTTCCCCAGGACGACAGGGCAGAATCCTCAGGTGCAGGCTGCCTTCCGGCCAGTTCAAGCGCTCTTCACAACTGGTCTGCAAGCCCGACTCCAGTGGGGCTCCCATGCCCTGCCTCCCATGACTGGGAGGAGCCTGGGCCACCAGGAAGCTGGTCAAGGCCAGCACCAGCATCAGCCCCACCAACTCCAGGCGGACGATCCGGCGCAGCGACCGGCCCACCGTCTGCCCACCTTGTTGCAATGCCGGCACTAGCCGAAACTTGTTGTGGGCGCCCAACCCCACCATCATCAGCACCAGCAGCAGCTTGGCCCAGAGATACTGCCCATACGGATGATCCCAGTCCCAGCCGCGGTGGATCCCACCCATCCCCACCCCCGCCAGGATAAGCCCCGGTACCGCCCAGGTGGCCACGTCAGAAAACCGTTGGATGATGCCTACAGATGGGTAGGGAGCAGATTCCTTGCCCAGCAGGCGCTCCAGCCCCCACAACCCTCCCAACCAGAAAGCTGAACCGGCCAGATGCAGCCCCAGCAGCGCCATTGTCCCCATCGGATGCTCACTGGTGAGAGCATGGCCAATGGGCAAAAAGGAGCCGAGCACCAACACCGACCCCATACCGCTGGCCCAGACGGCACCTCCCTCACAGGCCCAGATCAGGATCCCTAGCCCCACCAGCCGCAGCCCTGTACCCCAACCGTAGGGAGAAAGCATCACACGCAGCAGCTCTCGCCCATTAAAGTAAGGGTAAAGCTGGGCCAAATGCAGACTGAAGGCCACCACGGTCAAGCTGAGGGTGATCCAAGCTGTCGCAAAAGCCCAAGATAAGGGCTCCGCCCCGCTGACGCGATCAGAATCGGCGAAACTGCTCCGCTGCCCCCGCAACAGTCGCCACCAGCCCAGCACCCCCACCACAAAAAGGCTGCCCAAGTAGATCTCCCAGCGTACCCCCACCAGCGGCCAGTACAAGGGATCCCTTCCTTGGGCGTGAGCTGTCCTCGCCGCCTGCAATTGCCCAGGATCGGCTGCCCCCACCTGGAAGGCAAACGATCCACTCACCGGATGGGAATCGGCAGAAATGGCCCGCCAACTGACGATGTAAACCCCCTCGGGGATCCCCTGCGGCAAATCCCCCTGCGGTGCCTCACCCCTGGTCACCCGATTTTCCAAGGGCAGAGCTCGTCCGTTGCTGTCTAAAACCTGGAGCTGTGTAATCTGCACCGGCTCATTGAAAACAAGCCGCACCTGGGCCGGAGCTTCCTGCAACACTGCCCCATCCTCCGGGAAGGTGGAGAGCAAGCTGGCATGGGCAAAAACGGGCTGGATCCCGGCCACCCACAGCAAGGCGCAGAGGATCCCAGACCAAATCCAAGCAAAACCCCTTTTGGGATGAAACATGCTCCTAAGCAGACCGCTTAGCGGGTACCGTGACCATGCCCATGTCCATGCCCGTGGCCGTGCCCATGTCCACTGTCTCCACCTGTCAGCTTCAGCAGCGGAGCCGGCTCCGGCAAACTGTTGGGATCCTCGCCAGGCTGAGCCACCTGAATCCAGCGGTACATGCCCTGCTCGCACTCCTGAATCACTGGGATGGGGATGACCTCACCGGGGCGATTCGGCAGCTTGAGGCTGATGCTGAACTCATCCATGAACTCATCGGGCAGCGAGCCGCCGCTCCAGATCACCTCGGCAACCGTTTCGGTAATCATCTTCCCATGCGACTCATAGGGGGTCTCCAGCGGCTTTTTGACCGTCTCGATTTTCCACAGGGGATGCACCATCGGCTTCACAGAGACGAATCCCTCCGGGATCTGCACCCGCAGGCGCACGGTCGGGGATCCATCGCAGCCATGGGGCACCCGAAAGGTGAGCTTGGCAAAGCTGCCCGCCGGGGCCTCTTTGGGATGGACGGTGACATGGGCCCAGGCAGAGGAAAGGGGTAAAAAACTCATTCCCAGGGCCAGCAGAGATTTCTTGGCCAGGGTCAAGTAACTTTGCAGACTGAACATTCGCAGATGCTCCTTACAAGCCTGTAGAGAAAGAGAAAAATGCAGTGTTTGTTGGTCAAAACCTAGGGATGGTGATGGGATCCGTGGGATTCCGTTATGCTCATGCTGTGCTGTCCCCAACTGGAGAGGCCCATCGACACCAGGCCGGCACTGGCCAAGCCCATCGACACCAGCCCGAACGAGAGCGCTCCCATAGCCACCAGGCCGATAGAGAGGATGCCGTGAGTCACCACGCCGATGGCCACCACCCCATGGGCGGAAATGCCCACCGCCACCAAGCCATGGGCTCCCACGCCAACCGACAAGATTTTGCGGCGGGATCCCTTCCCTTCACATCCCTGCTCGTGAGGCAGCCGCTCCGCCGGGCTTTCCTGCAGCAAGGCTGGATCTTGAGTCCTCTCTTTGGACACTAGCCTCTACTCCAGTTGTGCTCAGCGCGATCCAAAACGTAGGCCGCCACCGCCTCGATCTCCTCCGGCTTGAGAATCTTGGCAAAAGCCGGCATGGCCCCTTTGCCGTTTCTCACTTGGGCCTGGATCAGCTCAGGGGTGTCTACGTGGTACTCATGAAGAGCCGCCAGAGAAAGGTTTTTCGCTGCCACCAAAGTGTTGCGCCCGTTCAAGTGACAACCCACACATTTGGCCTGAAAGACCTTGGCTCCCAAGGCCAAATCAGGCTCAGCAGAAGCCATTTGCGGGCCTAAAAAGAGGGCAAATACTGCCACCAAAAGCCCGATAAAAAGGTTGATCATTCGCATTTTCATCTCAGGGACTGACCGAAAACTAGCCTTTAAGGCCCGCCCATTATCCCAAGCCCGTTGGGCCAGGTCAAAAGACAGCCTGTCGAGTTTCCCCCGGCTACTATAAGGTCAGGCTCCCCCGAAGCCATGAGCGGTCTGCCCCCCGATTTCATTCAGTTGGTGCGCCAAAAGGCCGACCTCGTGGAAGTGGTGGCCGAAAAAGTGGTGCTGCGCAAGCAGGGAAAGAACTTCGTTGGGCTTTGCCCTTTCCACAACGACCACAAACCCAGTTTTCAGGTCAGCCCCAGCAAGCAGATCTACAAGTGCTTCTCCTGCGGGGCAGGGGGAGATGTGCTGCGCTTTGTCATGCAGACCGAGCATCTCTCCTTTGCTGAGGCCGTGCGCCACTTGGCGCGGCGATACCACATACCTCTGCCCACCCGCAATCCCGAGGCGCAGCCCTTGGGATCCCTTGATGAGCGGGAGCTCTCCCACCGGGAAAAGCTGCTGGAGATTTTGGCCATGGCTGCCGATTTTTATCGGCATGCCCTCCGATCCCAGCTAGGATCCGCCGCCCGCCAGTACCTGCACAGCCGCCACCTGAGCGAAGAAACTTTGCAAAAATTTCAAATCGGCTTTGCTCCCCCCGGCTGGCAATCTCTCTACGAATACTTGGTCAACCACAAGCGCCAACCGGTCAAACTTTTAGAAGAGGCTGGATTGCTGGTTCCCCGCCAGCAGGGATCCGGCCACTACGACCGCTTTCGCAACCGGATCATGCTGCCCATTTTCGATGTGCAGGGGCGGGTGATCGGGTTTGCCGGCAGAGCCTTGGGGGAGTCAGGACAGCCCAAGTACCTCAACTCTCCAGAAACAGAGCTCTTCAACAAAAGCCAGGTGGTCTATGGCCTCAACTTTGCCCGCGATGCCATTGCCAAGGCCGATCAAGTCCTGGTGGTGGAAGGCTACTTCGATGTCATCGCCCTGCACCAGGCGGGGGTTGCCTATGCCGTAGCCGCTATGGGCACCGCTTTGACGCCCCACCAGGTGAAGATCCTGCTGCGCTACACCCAATCGAAGCGACTGATCCTCAATTTTGATGCGGATCGGGCCGGTTTGAACGCCGCCAGCCGGGCCATTGAAGCCATTGAAGAACAAGCGCGGCGCGGAGAAATTGAGCTGCGCATTCTCACCCTTCCTGAGGGCAAAGATGCCGACGAATTTTTGCGGGAGCACAGGGGCTCCGCCCCGCTGACACCAGCGGTTGCTGAACTGCAAACCCTGATTGAGCAGGCCCCCCTGTGGCTGGATTGGCGAATTGAACAGGTGCTGGCCGGTCGGGATCTGAGCCGGGCCGCCGATTTTCAACAGGCCCGTCAAGCCCTTGTGCAACTGCTGGCCGGTTTGGGTGGACAGTGGCGCTCTTTGTATTTGCACAAAGTGGCAGAATTGCTCAGCCGCGGCAACGGTCGCCTCAGTCGAGATTTGGAAGAAGACCTGCGCCGAGCCGTGCGGCAGTACCGCTGGGCCAAACCCCAGCAACCTTCCCTCAATAAGGGATCCAAACTCTTGCAGTCGGAGTCCCATCTTTTGCAGATCTTTCTGCATTTTGGCGAGTATCGCCGCGAAATTCGCCAAACTTTGCTGGAGCGGGAGCTGCAATTTAGCTTTCGCCCCCACCGGGAGCTGTGGCAGCGGATCTTGGAACTGATCTCGGCTCAGCCGGAGCTGGAAGAGCAAGAAGAGACGTTGCTGACGGCTTTGCGCACCCTCTGTGCCCAAGATGAGCAGCTCAACGAGCGCCTCAGCCATCTGCTTTGGCTGGACGAAAACACCCGCGTAGCTCTGATGCGTCCGCAGATGGTGGTGCGGGCCGCCATTGCCAACATGGAGCTGGAAATTCGCCAGAAGCGCTACCGCTACTGGACCCAACTGTGGGATCAAGCCTTTTCCGAAGGCAACACTGCCCTGGCCGCCCAGTACCAGGCCGGCATCCAGCAGGAATACCAAGCGATTCAGGCGCTGCAGCGGCAGGTGCAACTGAGCCTGGAAGACATGTCGGAAACCCCACTGGCCGAAGATTTATAGTCATTTCGATTCAAACTAGGACACTAAACCCATAACCCCATACGCGGCCAGAAGGCTTCTCTCTATAGCCCGAGTGTCTCACCCTAAACTGAACAGACTGTAGTGGCTGATGGACGGCCTGTTGGTGCTCAAAAGGGCTTCGCTCCCCTAGCGCGAGATCAGCTCCGCTTGCAACCGCTCCCGGGCCACCTGCAAAGCCTCTGCCAATTTCTCCGGCTGTTTGCCCCCGGCCTGGGCCAAGTTGGGCCGTCCGCCGCCGCCCCCTCCGGTGAGTTTGGCAATCTCGCCGATGAAGGATCCCGCCTTCAGGCCAAGTTGCTGCACAGCAGGGCTAAAGGCAGCCACCAGGCTGACCTTGCCGGCTTCCGGCACCGATCCCAGCACCACTGCCCCTTCCCCCAGCTTGTGGAGCAGATGCTCGGCAGCGGTTTTGAGGGCCTCAGGGGTGGTGGATCCCAGCTCGGCCACCAGCACCTTGAGATCTCCGACGGCAACCGCTTGGGCCAGCAAACGTTCGGCCTGCACCAAGGCCAACTGGCTGCGCACCTCTTCCAGTTCCTTCTGGGCAGCTTTCAGCTCCGCCTGTAGGGCGGCAACCCGCTCCGGCAGTTCCTGGGGCTTGGCTTTGAATTGGGCGCTCAGCTCCCGCACCACCCTGTCCCGCTCGTTCAGGTATTCCAGTACAGCCGGCCCGGCCACGGCCTCGATGCGACGGATCCCAGCAGCCACTCCCGTCTCGGCGATGATCTTGAACAGGCCGATCTCGGCGGTGTTGTTGACATGGGTGCCACCGCACAGCTCCATCGACACCCCCGGAAAGTCGATCACCCGCACCTCAGCGCCGTATTTTTCCCCGAACATGGCCACAGCACCTCTGGCTTTGGCCTCGGCCAGGGGCATGATCGCCACTTGAGCAGCATGGGCCTCGGCAATCCAGGTGTTCACCAAGTTCTCGATCTGTTCCAGCTCCTCAGGGGTGACTGGCCGGGATAGGGTGAAATCAAAGCGCAGCCGGTCAAAGGCCACCAGGGATCCCGCCTGACCAATCGAGGGATCGACAATTCTTTTCAGGGCCGCCTGCAGCAGGTGGGTGGCGGTGTGGTGGGCTTGGGCGCGCCGCCGACAGGCCAGGTCGATTTGGGCTTGGACGGGATCCCCCACCCGCAGGATCCCGCGTTCCACATGGCCAAAGTGAACGAACAGATCCCCTTGCTTTTGCACATCTTCAACGCGCACCAGCAGGCCATCCCCGGAGAGGTAGCCCCGGTCACCAATTTGTCCACCGGCTTCGGCGTAGAAGGGCGTGCGATCCAAAACGACCTGCACTGCCTGCCCTGCCTCCACTTGGGGCACCGATTTTCCCCCGACCAGCAGGGCCTCGACCACGCCGCGGGCAGAAGATTGGCTGTACCCCAAAAACTCCGTTTGGCTGAGGAAATCCGCCAGCTCGTCCAGGGATCCCTGGGCTGTGAGGTCGATGGTTTGGTGGGCGGCGCGGGCCCGCTGCCGCTGTTTCTCCATCTCTTGCTCAAAGCCCTCCAGATCCACGCTGAAGCCGTGTTCCTGGGCAATTTCTTGGGTTAGCTCCAGCGGAAAACCGTAGGTATCGAAGAGCTTGAAGGCGTCGGCGCCGGAGATCTGCTTTGGCGAGCTGCTGTCACGGCGGGAAGATTCGACGGCAGTAAACAAATCCAGCAGTAGCCGTTCCCCCCGCTCCAGGGTTTTGAGAAATTGCTCTTCCTCCCGTTGCAGCTCGGTCTTGATCAGGGTTTCTCGCTCCCGCACCTGAGGATAGGCAGCCTCGGCCAACTGAATCGCGGTCTCGATCACCGGGATGGTGAAGGGCTCGCCAATCCCCAGCAACCGACCGTGGCGCACCATCCGCCGGATCAGCCGCCGCAGCACATAGCCCCGATCCACATTGGAAGGGAGCACCCCATCGGCAATCAAGTGCATCACTGCCCGCGCGTGATCCCCGATCACCTTCAGAGAGATCTGCTGCTCCGGGTTGGCCTTGGAGTAGTTCAGCCCGGCGATCCCAGCCGCCGTCTGAATGATGGGAAAGATCAAGTCTGTCTCGTAGTTGTTGGGCACCCCCTGCAACACTTGGGCCAACCGCTCCAACCCCAGGCCGGTGTCGATGTTTTGCTTGGCCAGCGGCATCAGGTGACCTTCGCTATCCCGGTTCAGCTCCATGAACACCAGGTTGTAGATCTCCAGAAAGCGGGAGTCATCCTCCAAATCGATCCGCTCATCCCCCAGCTCCGGCTTGAAGTCGTAGTAAATCTCAGAACAAGGGCCACAGGGGCCGGTGGGGCCGGCAGCCCAGAAATTATCCGCCTCTCCCATGCGCTGGATGCGGTGGGCCGGGATCCCTATCTCATCTCGCCAGAGGGCAAAAGCCTCCTCATCTTCGCGAAAGACGCTCACCACCAGCCGTTCCGGGGGCAGGCCGAAAACCTCCGTCACCAGCTCCCAGGCCCAGGCGATGGCCTCCTTTTTGAAGTAGTCGCCAAAGCTGAAGTTGCCCAGCATCTCGAAGAAGGTGTGGTGGCGCGCCGTTCGGCCCACATTCTCGATGTCGTTGGTGCGCACACATTTCTGGGCCGTTGTAACCCGTGGGTACTCCGGATCCCGTTGCCCCAGGAAAATGGGCTTAAAGGGCAACATGCCGGCAATGGTCAGCAGCACCGTCGGATCTTCCGGCACCAAGGAGGCGCTGGGCAACACCTGGTGGCCCCGCTGAGCGTAGAAGTCCAGAAAAGTTTGCCGAATGGCGGCACCGGAAAGCGCTGGAAACATGACAGGCGAAGATGGCTGTATTCATCAATTCTAAGTTTTCCCTCTGCAGGGCAGTCCAGCCCTTGTTGTTCTCCTCTGTTCCACCAAACCCCATCCGCCGAAAACCTAAGCGATTTGTCCGATTAACCTCAGGGCGGGCAGACGCTAAGATCAGCCTATCTGAGGCAGTTGTGCAAGATTTGTTTCTTCTTGGTCTAACCTGTATGTATCTCTCACAACTTGCCTGCCGACTTCTTGGCTCCGTCTCGGTTGTCCGGATCGCCAGCCGGTAACCCCAAACTGGTATGCCCAACTGCTACTGCCTTAACCCTGCCTGTTTGCACCCGGAAAACCCGGCGGACGCTTCTACCTGTGCCTCTTGTGGCCATCCCCTCCTGCTGCGCAATCGCTACCGGGCCTTCAAGCGCATCGGCCAGGGGGGATTTGGCTCTACCTTTTTGGCGCGGGATGAGGACATGCCCTCCAAACCTTGGCGGGTGATCAAGCAGTTGCGCCCGGTCGAGGGATCCCCGCAACTGGCCAAGCTGGCGGAGGAGCTCTTCAATCGCGAGGCCCAAGTGTTGGAGCGCCTGGGGGAACATTCGCAGATCCCCAAGCTCTACGCCCACTTTCAGGAAGGCGGCAAGTTCTACTTGGTGCAGGAATTTATCCAGGGCATCACCCTCTCCCAAGAAATGCGTCGCAATGGGCCCTTTTCCGAAGAACAAACCCGGCAGGTGATGCAGGAGGTGCTGCTGATCCTCAGCTATGTCCACAGCCAAAACACGGTTCACCGAGACATTAAACCTGCCAACCTCATTCGCCGCAAAGAGGATCAGCGGCTGGTGCTGATCGACTTTGGGGCCGTAAAGGAACTGGGGCCAGCCCAGGAGCAGGCGGCAGAAGTGACAGCAATCCGCTCCCTTGGCTTTTCTCCCCCGGAGCAAGTAGCCGGCCAGGCGGTCGGTCCCTCTAGCGATCTCTATGCTTTGGCGGCTACCTGCATCAACTTGATGACGTTGGAATCTCCGGCCAAGTTTTATAACCATGAAACGGGGCAGTGGGATTGGTCGGATTGCCTGCAGCTCAGCCCGGAATTCGACGCCATTCTGCACCGCATGTTGCAGCCGGCCATCAATCAGCGCTTTGCCACCGCCACCGAGGTCTTGCGGGCGCTGCAAGGGATCCCGGTGGAAGAGGCAGGCGGCCCGATCTCTCAGCCGATTGTGTTGCCCAGCTCTCCCCTGTCTGCCAATCCCAGCACATCGGTGATCTCCGGCTACTGGGCCAAGCGCCGCTCGGGTGGTTTCGTGCCCACACCCCTCCCTCCGTCCACCGCAGGGGGAATGACAGCCAGCAGCCCGGTATCCATCCCCTCTGAGTGGGGGAGCACCACCGGTTTCACCCAACTGGGCCGAGCCAGTAGCATCACAGGCGGCGGACGGATCAAGCCGGCCACCCCACCGCGGATCCCTTCCATGGCGGGGGCCGATCTACGGGGCAAGTCCTTTGCCAACCAAAACTTGGCCGGCTATGATTTGCGCCGGGCCGATCTGCGGGGGGCCGATTTCTCAGGGGCCAACTTGCAGGGGGCGGATCTGCGCGGCATCCTCTTCAACACCCCTCAACCCCATTGGCTACGGGTTTTGAGCCAACTGTCTGGATCGGCCAAAACATTGGGAGGGATCCTGACAGGCTTGGGGGGGCTGCTGGGCTCGGGGATCCTGGCCTTTTTGCTTGTCCGCCTGACCACGGGCAATTTGGTTTATGCGTTAGGAGCGGCTGGGATCGCCTTGGTGGTGGCCAGCTCGGTGATCTGGTCGATGGCCGGTGGGGTTCGTTTGGCTCGATACCCAGAAGAAAAGAGCAAGCGCTTTACCAACTTTTGCAAAGCGGATCTACGGGGGGCGCGGATGGACGAGAAGCTACGGAAGTTTGCCCGCCGACAGGGGGCCATCTTGAGTTGACGCAGGGCGGATTGCGGATCTGGCGGATCTGGAATTTTGCGTTGCGATCTTTAACTTTATAGATCTTTAATAGTTTCATAGTTGTTTCAGGTTAGGATGAGATGTCTGGGCTACTGCTCGCGCCAGCGGGACGGAGTCCTATCGCGCCGGCGGGACGGAGTCCTTAGAAAAGCCTTCTGGCCCTCCGCATTCAACGCTTTGTCCTAGTTTGAATCGAAATGACCACAAAACCATAAAAGAGAAAAGTTCAAGAGCTCAAGCCATTGAAGGGGGTGGAGAGGCCCATCTGCGAAGCGATTGATTGACCTGTTCCATCAAAGCTCGGCAGGCCACGGTCTTGCCCTGTTGCCGATCCCCAGCTTGGTCGTAAAAGACAATACCATCGGCCCGGGAAAGGCCCAACGCCAAGAACAACAGCTCCAAAACCCCAAAAGAAGCGGTCTCCAGCTCCGGCGCTCGATCCTTAAGCTCTGCCAGTGTGGTGTGGGCATCTTCCAGGTGGCCGAAGGCCGGGATCCACAGATGGGTCGTCGGCTGGGATCCCTCTGAGGATGAGTCGCCAGCAGCAGGATCCTCGACCACCCGCACCGTCAGCCAGCCGCCATCGGGGTAGCGCAAGGTGGTGTATTGCAGGTGATCCAGGTGTTGGGCCACCTGAGTGAGCACATCCGCCACCTGTTGCATCGCCGCCGTTGGGATCCCATTTTGCGGAGCGGTATCCACAAGGGTTGCGGCCTGTGCTGCCAGACTAACCACCATGATTGACAACAATCCTCATCCACATCCAGAATAGATATTCGCAGCGATTGGGGCTGTAGTTCAATTGGTTAGAGCACCGCCCTGTCACGGCGGAAGTTGCGGGTTCGAGCCCCGTCAGCCCCGTACTCCTAAAACACTCTAGCTTAGTCGCTCCCCTGCAGCCCTCACATTTCCAGACTGATCTGATTTCTTGATTTCTGACAGTGACTGCTGCACAATGCGGCCGGCTCAGGGTTCAAGTTTCGGCGGTGGGGTATGGAAAGCCCGCCCTAAAATGGGGCTTAGTCCAGGGGAAAAACCATGCAGTATCGCAGATTTGGGCGTACCGAGCTGTCTATGCCCGTGCTGAGCTGTGGTGGCATGCGCTATCAACACAGTTGGCAAGATACTCCTTGGTCAGGGATCCCAGCGGCAAGCCAGCAGAACCTGGAGGCGACGATTCGCCGGGCCTTGGAGGTGGGCATCAACCACATCGAAACTGCCCGCGGCTATGGCACTTCTGAAATGCAGTTGGGCCGCATTTTGCCGCTCTTTCCCCGGCAAGATCTGATTGTGCAGACGAAAATTGGCCCCAGCGCCGACCCGCAGCAGTTCCTGGCCAAGTTCGAGCAATCGATGAGCTACTTGAACCTCGATTATGTGGATCTGCTGGCCATCCACGGGTTGAATACCTGGGAAGACTTGGAGCACAGCCTGCGTCCAGGGGGGTGCCTGGAGGTGTGTCAGCGCCTAGTACGGCAGGGACGGGTGCGTTTCGTTGGCTTCTCCACCCATGGGCCGACGGAGCTGATCGTGGAAGCCATACGGTCAGGGGGCTTTGATTACGTCAACCTGCACTGGTATTTTGTCAACCAAACCAACTGGCCCGCCATTGAGGCTGCCGCCCAGCAGGATATGGGGGTATTCATCATCAGTCCCTCAGACAAGGGGGGCAAGCTTTACGATCCGCCCGCCAAGCTGGTGCAGTTGTGCCAACCCCTCAGCCCGATGGTCTTCAACGACCTGTTCTGTCTGTCCCATCCCCAGGTTCACACCCTCAGCATTGGGGCGGCCCGACCCAGCGATTTTGATGAGCACCTGCAGGCGGTGGAGTTATTGGATCGGGCTGATGAGCTGTTGCCGCCGATCCTGGCCCGCCTAGAGCAAGCTTTGATCGAGCAGGTGGGGGAACACTACGCCAAAACTTGGCACCAGGGCCTGCCTCGCTACGACCAAACCCCCGGACAAGTGAATATCCCGTTCATTCTGCTGCTGCGCAATTTGGTCTTGGCCTATGACTTGGTGGACTATGCCAAGAGCCGTTACAACCTGTTGGGCAATGCCGGCAGTTGGCTCCCCGGCCAGCGGGCAGACAAAGTGGATGCCGAAGCCCTGCGACCTTATCTTATCCACAGCCCCCACCGCGACCGGATCCCGGCTTTGTTGCAAGAAGCCCATCGCCTGCTCTCTGGAGCTGAGGTGAAGCGCCTATCTCAGAGCTAGCTTGCTCAGGGATCCCCCCGTTTGACGGTCGAGATTCGGTGGAGAAGATGATATGGCAAGGTTTACTCTTTAACCGCAGGAAAAAAAGAGTTGTCAGCTCCCGCCAGCGGCTCCTTATCTCATTTGGGTAGCTCGTGTTAGAGTGTAAACTACCCGACCCTGACTGCTTCGCAGTACAGGGCGGGCTTAAGGCCTCCGGCCCGCTGGCGCGAACGGTAGCCCTGCAGTTGGCAAGCCAACCACGTTCGCGAAGCGAGCCGTAGGCTTGACCTCTAGGCTGGTTTACAGCAGCCCCCAAAAGC
>NZ_JANSIN010000066.1:0-11903 GCF_047462115.1 Synechococcus sp. R50.1
TGGTTGGAAACAAACAGAATGCTATCGCTGCATAGTTGAACAGTGATGTTCAGCAGTGTTCAGCGTAAATGTATCAGACCCATTCCACTATGGCAGAGGAGAAGCCAAAAACCCACTCTCCGGCTTTTGCCAGGCATGCTCGCTATAGTGGAAGCCGAGTTGCGGGATAGATTCTGTGTTGCAGGCTTCTCCTTTCTTCCAGGCCGGGCGGATGGGCGCCTATCCCCTGGGCTCAGGCTGCTATCACTTCTCGGTGTGGGCGCCCTTGGTTGAGCAGGTGGAGCTGAAGCTGCTCAGCCCTGTCCAATGTTGCTTTACTCTAGTGCGGGATGAGCAGGGCTATTGGCAGGGGGAGGTGGACGGGATCCCACCTGGGCCAGTGGACTACCTCTACCGCCTGCACACCCAGGCAGGGGTAGTGGAGCGGCCGGATCCCGCTTCCCGCTGCCAGCCCTACGGCGTCCACGGCCCTTCGCGGGTGGTGGATCCCCGCTTCGACTGGCAGGATCAGGGGTGGAAGGGGATCCCCCTGTCTCAGTGGATCCTCTACGAGCTGCATGTGGGCACCTTTACCCCTGAGGGCACCTTTGCTGCTCTGATCCCTCGCCTGCCGGAGTTGGTGGAGTTGGGGGTAAACGTGCTGGAGCTGATGCCGGTGGCCCAGTTTCCAGGAGAGCGCAACTGGGGCTACGACGGCGTCTACCCCTACGCGGTGCAGACCAGCTATGGAGGAGCGGCAGGCTTCAAAGCCCTAGTCAATGCCTGCCACCAACTGGGTTTGGCCGTCATCTTGGATGTGGTCTACAACCACCTGGGGCCGGAGGGGAACTACCTGCGGGATTTTGGCCCCTACTTCACCGACAAGTACCACACCCCTTGGGGGGATGCCCTCAACTTCGACGACCGCTATTCTGACGGCGTGCGAGAGTTTTTCCTACAAAACGCCGAGTACTGGCTGGAGGAGTTTCATCTCGATGGGCTGCGGCTGGACGCGGTGCATGCCATCTACGACTTCAGCGCCTACCCCTTCTTGCAGGAATTGGCAGAGCAGGTGGATGCCCTAGAAGCTCGCACTGGCCGGCCCAGGGTTCTCATTGCCGAAAGCGACCTCAACGATGTCCGCCTCATCACCCCCCGAGAGCAAGGGGGCTACGGGCTAGATGCCCAGTGGTGCGATGACTTCCACCACTCACTTCACACCCTGCTTACCGGGGAAAAGACAGGCTACTACCAGGACTTTGGCGAATTGGAGCACCTGGCCAAGGCTTACCGGGAGAGCTACGTTTATTCTGGCCAGTACTCCTGCTACCGCGCCAGGCGTCACGGCAACTCCGCTGTTGGGCGACCGGGATCCCAATTTGTTGTCTGCATTCAAAACCACGACCAGGTGGGCAACCGCAGGCTGGGAGAGCGCCTTAGCCAGCTCACCTCTTTCGAGGGCCTCAAATTGGCTGCCGCTGCCCTGCTGCTAGCTCCCATGCTGCCGCTGCTATTTATGGGGGAAGAGTATGGGGAAGTGGCGCCATTTCTGTATTTTGTCAGCCACGGGGATCCCGACCTGGTGGAAGCGGTGCGCCAAGGACGCCGCCGCGAGTTCAGCGCCTTTGCCTGGCAGGGAGAGCCCCCGGATCCCCAAGCTGAGGAGACTTTCCTGCGCTCCAAGCTCAATTGGGACTTGAAAAAAGCCGGTCACCACCAGGTTCTCTGGAAGTGGTACCAGGCCCTGATCCGGCTGCGCAAAACCCAACCGGCTCTCCAGCACTTGGAGCGGGATGGAGTGGAAGTGGAGCTCTTTTCCAACTCTGGCCTTGCCCTGCACCGCCGCCACGGATCCCAGGCTTTGCTTGCCCTTTTCAATTTCAGCCCCAATCAGGCGGTCACCTATGCCCATTGGCCCGGCGGCACCTGGGAGAAGCTTTTGGATAGCCACGAGGCCCAGTGGTTGGGAAAGGGATCCTCTCTGCCCGCCGGAAGCCAAGGAGATCTTGTGGAGGTACCGCCCTATGGGGTGGCGGTGTACGGTCAGAACCCCTAAAAGAGGTAATCCCGGCCGCAGCCGTAGCGCCAAGCCTCGCGGCGCCGCTTCCAGAAGTAGTCTTGGGGGTCGGTTTCCAGCTCCGGGCGATCCGTTAGCCTTTGCAGCAGCTCGAAGAGGCCAAGCGCGCCAAAGTGGCCCGCCCATTCCACCAACTCCGGCAACCCCAACCGGGGCAAAAGTCCGGCCACCAACCGAGGATCCCGACTCATCGCCCCCCACAGGGCCTGGGCCAAGCCGCCGAACTGCACTACATCCTGCAAAAAGGGCTTCACCACCTGGGGGCCGGCGGCAAACATGGCCTCAAACACCCTGCTCAACAAGCGGTTAATGCTATCGGGATCCCAGGTTTTCTCCCGCAGAGGGGGGATCATGGCCTTCTGAAAGAGCCAGGTCACGGCCAAGTTGGGCTGGTAGGGTTGTAGCAAGACCAGGGCCGCCCGATCCAACTGCCGTTGCGCCAGGGCCTCGTGGATCCCCTGCTGTAGGCGATCCAGGTGGCGCAACATGGCGCCAAAGCCGCCAAAGCTTAGAGGCGACTGGCTGCCACTGCTGTCCCCCACTGCCAACAGGCGATCCCAGGGCAGTTGCAGAGGGCTACGGCGGTAAGCGGGAAAAACGCCGCACAGCTTGCGCACCCAGTGGATCTGGGTCAGCTCAACCCCTTGATAGGCGGGCAACAGCTGGCAGTAATCTTGCCAGAGGGTGTGGAGACTAGGCCGCTCCGGATCTCGGTCGCAGTAGGTGAACAGATAGGTGGTGCGCCCATCGCGGGCGGGGAAGGCTTCCCAAAAGGGCTGGTAGCCATTCTGGGCCGGGGTAAAGCTGTAGAAGAGATCCCCGCTGGGTTGGTCTGGCAGCCCTTGGGCACAGGATCCCACCACCAGACACACGCTATCCGGCGGCTGTCCTCGGCGAGCCTGGGCCACGAGGGGGGAGCGATGCCCCATAGCATCCACCAGCAACTGGGCAGTGAGGGATCCCGTGTTGGTTTGGATGCCGATCCCATCCGGGTGAACAGCAGCACCCAAAAAGCAAGTATTTTCCCGCAATTGGCCACCCCATTCCAAAAAGTGGGCTTTGCAGTGCTCCAGCAATCCAGCGGGATCCACCCCCACATTCAGCACCCCTTCCACCCACCAACTGGGGCCATCCCCAAAGCCAATACGCCCGCCAGGATAATGGGTCACCTGCACCTTCTCCCATTCCCTTGGGGTGAGCAGTTCCAGCTCCAGCAACACCTGCAATTCCTGCCGGGAGGTGTTCCACTCCTGCTCCCGACCCCGCAGGATCCCTCGCTCCAGCAGGATCACCCGCCAGCCCCGCTTGGCCAAAGCCGCTGCCAAGAAGATCCCCAGGGTGCCACCGGCAATGACAACATCCACCTCCCAGCTGCCCAAGCTCTGGGAAGCCTGCTGCACGACTGTCGGCGGTAACTCCCTCCGCCTCTGCCGCAGGGATCCCCACCAGCGATCCAAGGTGGGCAGGGCTTCTGGCGGGGGGACGAATTCAGCCATCGGCAGGAGGAACTTCACTCTAGACCAAGCCCCGACTTTTGAGGCGACGATGAATCAAAACCAGCGTATCCGCCTCGCCGACATTGCCCGGAAACAACACCACCGGCAGGTTGGGAAAGCGGGGATGATCGGACGGGGTGATCACCATCGAGATCCCAGGGTAGACTTGCCCCAGCAAACGCACTGCCGGCAAGTCGAGGCCAGTGCTGAGGGTGTCGTTGGAGGTGATGCCACCCTTGCTGATGAGGTAGCCAATTCCCGGCGGCAACCCCTGCACCACGCCCATCAACAACCGCGAAACCTTCTGTCCAAAAGCCAGGCGCCTTTCCACGGAGCCCTTTTCAAAAGTCAGTTCCTCCCGGCTGGTGTAGACCACCGGCGTCAGACCCTTCTCGTAGGCGCTGTGAACTTGGGCCAGGATCCCAGGCAGCAGCTCGGCCGCTCCCCCCGGCTCCAACAGGCGTTTTACCTCCACCTCAATGCCCTGGATCCCTGGCTCCTGCAGAAGGCGGGCCAACTGCTGGCTGGACTTTTGCACATGGGATCCCACGATCACCACCCCCGGTTGAGAGGAGCGAACAAACTGCCCCATCTGTTCCGGGGGAACGGGTTGTGGCGGCAACTGGGCCAGAGCCGTCAGGAGGCTGGCGGCACTGCGAAACAAAAAGCGTTTGCCTTGAGAGGCTGCCGCCAAAACATCTTGGGCAAACCGATCCAGATCCGCTTGAGTTTCTCCATCCACTACACAGCAGATATTCCCCTGCAAGGCCAGCAGCCGCGGCAAACAGCCAGAGCGAATCTGCTCCAGGGTAAATCGCTCCACCTGCTCAGCCCGGATCCGCCCCTGTGTTTTCTCCTGTACATAAGCGGGCAAATAGCTGTGGTGGTAGGCAAACACCGAGTCGCGGGCAAACTCCGTCTCATGCACCGGGATCCAGCGGCCCTCCACCCGCAGGTAATGGGTGCTCTGCCGCGTGATGCGCCCCCCTTCAAAAAAAGCCGGCACCAGAAAATGAGCATCGAAGGGCCCCAGCTCCGCTGCCATCACATCGGTTTCCAAGGGGTAGTGCCCCCGCAGCGTCGAGTCGGAGCGGCTAACAAAAAGGGCCCGCTCCCACCCCAGCTCCCCCATGGCCTGCTTGAGGGCCCGGCAGACCGACCGCGTCACCTCTTCGGCCTTGGCCGGCGGCAGGGATCGGGTGTTGGTGAGGATAAAGCGAATTGGCGAGCTATCCTGCAACCCCAGCTTCAAAGTCTGCGGATCCCAGCGGGTGAGGAGCAGGCAACTGTGAACGGTTTGGGATCCGGTGGGATCATCGTCCAACACAATGATGGGGGGAAGAGCCATGAGACCGTCTCAATCGACAAAGCAACCCGAGAACTCCAGAGGACGAATCCCCCTCAGAGGGCAACCGCTGTTCTCATCTTCGCCTAAGTTGGCCGTCTTCTCTGCCCTTATTCCAGGCGAAGTTTGCCATGATTGAGATCAACTGGCTCTGTTGAATCCAAAACGACTGCAGACATTTCCCCCCTGCCCACATTCATGGGAGAAAGCCATGGGGCAAGCCGAGCTGCAACTTCACATCAAACGGGTACAGCAGGACGTGCTGCGCATGGGGGCGCTGGTGGAAAAGTCGGTGGTCTTGGCCCAGCAGGCCCTGTTTGAACAGAACTTGGCCGCCGCCGAACAGGTGATCGCCCAAGACAAGCAAATTGACCGTTTTTATCGTCAAATCGAGAAAGACTGTATTAATTTGATTGCCTTGCGCTCCCCGGTGGCGCGGGATCTGCGCTGGATCAGTACCCTGATGCAACTGGTACGCGATCTGGAGCGGATTGGCGACTACGCCAAAGATTTGGCCGAAGTGGCCCTGCGCTTGGTCATGTACCCGCCGCCCCCGGAGCTGGGTCGTATTCGCGTGATGATGCAGCGCTGCCAGAAAATGCTCAGCCACAGCCTGGTGGCCCTGACAGAATTGGACGCCGACCTGGGCCGACAACTGAAGCGGGAAGACGACGCCGTTGATGAAGATTACACTAACCTTTACAATACGTTGGCGCAGCAGTCTGACATTCGCGGATCGGTCGAGCCTATTCTATTGATATTGCTGGCGATCCGTTACCTGGAGCGTCTGGCCGACCACAGCACCAACATCGGTCAGCGGGTAGCTTTTATCGTCACCGGCCAGCGTGACTAACGCCAACGGGTTGGGTCTTGCGATGTCTTAACCCCTCTTTTTCTTTTTTGCCAATACCCAAAATGGACTTCTCTCGAATTTTTCAGCATTTTCTCTCTCAGCCTCCCGATCAATTGACCGACAAAGATACTCTTCTTGCCCTCTTGCAGTCCCCCGACCCAGAAGCGCCGGAAATGCTCGAGATTGCCCTCGATGGCCTGGTGCGGGCCGGGTTTCTGGAACGACTAGGGGATCCCCCTCGCTATCGGCGCAAGCCGGACGAATCTTTGGTGGTGGGGCGTTTGCGCTGTTCCAGCAAAGGCTTCTGCTTCGCCATTCGGGACGAGCCGGGGGTGGAGGATGTGTACATCCACGGCAGCAACCTCAGCGGCGCCTGGAATGGGGATCAGGTGTTGGCGCGGGTCACCAAAGATGGCAACCGTCGCCGCAGCCCTGAGGGAGAGGTGGTGGCCGTTGTGGAGCGGGCCAATTCTGCCCTGGTGGGTCGCCTCAAACAGACGGAACAGGGTTTTCGGGTGGTGCCCTTGGACGACCGGCTGCTGTTCGAGCTGGCCCTGACGGAGGGATCCCCTGTCGAGCTGGCGGAAGGTCGGGTGGCCTATGTGGAGGTGAATCGCTACCCGCTGGGGGATCTGCCCCCAACCGGAACCATTCGCAAAATCTTGGGCGACGGCCCAGAAGCCTCCATCGATGCAGATTTGGTCTGTTGCAAGTACGACCTGCCGCAGGAGTTTCCCGCCCCGGTGTTGGAGGCAGCAGCAGCTCTGCCCAAAAAGCTCAGCCGCTCTGACCAAAAGGGCCGCCGCGATCTGCGCGACTGGTTTTGCATCACTCTGGAGCCTTTGGATCTGCAGCATCCCCACGGCTTGGAACCCAACGTGGCTGTTTCCTTGCAGCGGCAAGAGAATGACCACTGGCTGCTGGGGATCCACATTGCCGACGTGGCCCATTGGCTGGATCCCGACCACCCCTTGGAGCAAGAGGCTCAGCAGCGGACGGCCACCGTCTACCTCGATACGATGGTGCTGCCTCTCTTTCCGCCGGAGGTGCACAACCGCCTGGCTCTGTTGCCACAGCAGGAGCGCTTGGCCTATTCACTGCTAGTGACCCTCGACCCAGAAGGGGTGGTACAAAACTTCGAGATTTACCCCAGCCTGGTGCAATCGCGGGCTCACCTGTCCTATGGTCAGGTGCAGGCTCTTTTGGCCACCACCGCCGACTTGGGCCCCGACGAAGAAGTGCCGGAGTTGATGGCCCTGCTGCAAAACCTGCTGCGCCTTAGCCAGATTCTACGGGCCAAACGTCACCAGGCGGGGGGATTTGACCTGCCCCTGTTGGATTTGCTCACTCCCCACTCTGCCGATGAAAGCGGCTACGGCCCCCTCTTGATCAGCGATCGCCTCGGCGCCCATGCCCTGATGACGGAAATTCTCCTGCTGGCCAACCAAATCCTGGGCCACCATTTGCGCCAGTTGGGGATCCCTTCTTTGGCCCGCGTGCAGCCTGCCCCTGCCGCCGAGGCCCTGCAGAGCTTTTTGCGCCTGGCCAATGCCATGAAGCTGGATCTGAATTTGCAAGATCCCGCTGTCGTAACTCTGGCGGACTGGCAGCGGATTTGTGCCCGCATCACCGCTCCCGATGTGTTGGCCTCTGGCGCGAGCCCGGCCTTGGTGGCGCAGATGCTGGCCACCTTGCCCCCGGTGGAGTATCGCCTCCAGCCTCTGGAAGAGCAACTCGGCCATTTTGGGTTGGGCCTCAAAGAACCCTACGCCACCTTTACGGCCCCCTTGCGCCGCTATGCCGACTTGCTCAATTTGCGTGCCCTGCACCTGGCCCTGAGCAAAGGACGCGATCGCCGCAGCCCTCGCTCCAAAACCGTGGTGGATCTGCACGGCCCCAGCGGCTACGGCCAAATCGACTGGCAGGTGTTGCCGCCCAAGGTGCAGGAGGAATGGCAGGCGTTTCTCCAGGCGCAACTGCCCAAAATTCAGGAGGGGTACCGGATCCGGCAGCAGGCGGAGCGGGAGCTGATGGGCCTGAAGCGCTCTGAGTTCATGCAAAAGCACCTGGGAGAGGTGTTCCCCGGCCTAATCATCGGTGTCCAGAACTACGGCTTTTTTGTCCAGGTGGATCCCATCTTGGCGGAAGGCTTGGTGCGGGTCAGCACCCTGAAAAACGATTGGTACGAGTACCGCAGCCGTCAGCAGGCGCTGGTGGGACGCAAGAGTCGGCGCCAGTTTCGCCTGGGGGATCGGGTGGAGGTGCAGATTAAGAACGTGGATTACTACCGCCAACAAATTGACCTGGCGGTAATCGGGGAAGGCCGTCCCTACGAAGAAGAAGAATAAGGCGGGGATCCCTCCATGGATCGCAGCTGGAGAGGACGGTTGTTGCGAACTCTGGCTCTGGCAAAATAGGCGATACCTAGATCAGGAAGATCCTACCGGAGCTTCCGGCACCCAGCTCTACTGCCCCGAAAGAGTCCAGGGTGCTCCCTGTGTCTGTATTGCCTTCCTATACTGAGTAGCAAAGCTCTGCCGAACTCCTATGCAGCCCACCAATCCCAACCAATTTACCGAAAAAGCTTGGAGCGCCATTGTCCAATCCCAAGATGTGGCCCGGCGGCACCAGCAGCAACAGTTGGAAACCGAGCATTTGCTGATCTCCCTTCTGGATCAAGAGGGGGGGCTCACCCAAACCCTCCTGCAACGGGCAGGTATCGATCCGAGGCTGGTGCGGGATAAAGTGGAAAGCTTCATCAACCAGCAGCCCAAGTTGGCGCGGGTGGATCAGCTCTACTTGGGTCGCGGCCTGGAAACCACCCTGGATCGGGCCGAGGAGTTTCGCAAAGAGTACGGCGATGATTTCATCTCGGTGGAGCACTTGTTTTTGGGATCCCTGCAAGATGAGCGGGTGGGCAAGCGGGTCTTGGCACCCCTGGGCCTGACGGTAGAGCGCCTCAAACCGGTCATCAAAGAGGTGCGAGGCAAACAGCGGGTCACCGACAAAAACCCCGAATCCCGCTACGAAGCCCTGGAGCGCTATGGCCGCGATCTCACCCAGGCGGCCCGCGAAGGGAAGCTGGACCCGGTGATCGGGCGAGATGACGAGATCCGCCGCGTCATTCAGGTGCTCTCCCGCCGCACCAAAAACAACCCCGTCCTCATCGGCGAACCCGGCGTGGGGAAAACAGCCATTGTGGAGGGCCTAGCCCAGCGCATCAACCGGGGAGATGTGCCGGAGTCTCTGAAAAACCGGCGAGTCATTGCTTTGGACATGGGCGCTCTCATTGCCGGGGCCAAGTACCGCGGGGAATTTGAAGACCGCCTCAAAGCTGTGCTCAAAGAGGTCACTGAATCCGAAGGCCAGATCATCCTCTTCATCGACGAGTTGCACACCGTTGTCGGCGCCGGGGCCGGCGAAGGGGCCATGGATGCCGGCAACTTGCTCAAACCCATGCTGGCGCGGGGCGAGTTGCGCTGTATCGGCGCCACCACCCTGGATGAATACCGCAAGCACATCGAAAAAGATGCGGCCCTAGAACGCCGCTTTCAGCCGGTGTACGTGGATCAGCCTTCGGTGGAAGATACCATCTCCATCCTGCGCGGCCTCAAAGAGCGCTACGAGCTGCACCATGGGGTCAAAATCAGCGACTCCGCCTTGGTGGCGGCAGCGGTGCTCTCCAACCGCTACATCTCCGAGCGCTTCCTGCCCGACAAAGCCATCGACCTGGTGGACGAGGCGGCGGCCAAGCTGAAGATGGAGATCACCTCCAAGCCCGTCGAGCTGGACGAGATCGACCGGCGCATCATGCAACTGCAGATGGAGGAGCTCTCCCTGAAAAAAGAAGATGATGCTGCCTCTAGAGATCGCCTCAGCAAAATTGAGCAGGAGCTGGCCAACCTGACGGAGCGACAACGGGAGTTGAATGCTCGCTGGCAATTTGAAAAAGAGGCTATCGAACGCCTGCAAAGCCTTAAAGCCGAGCGGGACGCCGTCAAGCTTCAAATCGAACAGGCTGAACAAAAATATGACCTCAACCGCGCTGCCGAGCTCAAGTACGGCAAGCTGATGGAATTGGAGCGGCAAATCCAAGAGCAGGAGGCTCACCTGGCCAAGCTGCAGACCAACGGCGAGCCGCTGCTGCGGGAGCAAGTGACTCCTGAAGATATCGCTGAGATCGTCTCCCGCTGGACCGGGATCCCAGTCACCAGCCTGATGGAGTCGGAAAAGCAGAAGCTGCTGCGCCTGGAAGCCCATTTGCACCAGCGGGTGGTGGGCCAAGACGAGGCGGTAGCCGCCGTAGCGGCAGCCATTCGGCGCGCCCGGGCCGGCATGAAGGATCCCAATCGCCCCATCGGCTCTTTCCTGTTCATGGGGCCCACTGGCGTGGGGAAAACCGAGCTGGCCCGTGCTTTGGCGGAGTTCCTCTTCGACACTTCCGAGGCGATGGTGCGCATCGACATGTCCGAGTACATGGAGAAGCACTCGGTCTCTCGTCTAATCGGAGCTCCTCCAGGCTACGTGGGCTACGAAGAAGGCGGGCAGCTCTCCGAGGCGGTGCGGCGACGCCCCTACTCGGTGGTGCTGTTTGACGAGGTGGAAAAAGCCCACCCGGATGTCTTCAACATCCTGCTGCAGGTGCTGGACGATGGCCGCATCACCGACTCCCAAGGGCGGACAGTGGACTTCAAAAACACCATCATCATCATGACCAGCAACATCGGCAGCGACCTCATCCTGGAAATTGGGGCCGATGAAAGCCGCTACGAGGAGATGAAAACTCAGGTGCTGGCCATGCTGCGGCACCACTTCCGACCGGAGTTCCTCAACCGGGTGGACGAGCTGATCATCTTCCACGCCCTCACCAAAGAGCAAATTCGCCAGATTGTCGGCCTGCAAATGCAGCGGGTGGAAAAGCTGCTGGCAGATCAGCAAATCGAGATCCTGCTCACCGAAGAAGCCAAGGACTACCTGGCAGAGGTGGGCTACGACCCAGTGTTCGGGGCCCGTCCCCTGAAGCGGGTGATCCAGCGGGAGATCGAAAATCCCATTGCCACCAAGCTGCTGGAAAACGAGTTCCTACCCGGCGACCGCATTTTGGTGGATGTAGCCAACGAGCGGTTGATCTTCCGCAAGATCGGCTCTCAGCCCAGCCAGGAGCCACCTGCTGCTGTGGCCGTCAGCTAAAGTGAGGGATCCTTCACAGAGTGATCACCTGGTCAGGTGGGTTGTTCTTCAACGCCTCGTAGAGGTCAGGGAAGCAGCCCACTTGCACCCCTTGCACTACATTTTTGGGAATGCACTGGGCCGGTTCCTTGCGCCCGCGTCCTTGGGCATCACACCAGCGGGGTTCCCCTTCGGCTAAGTTGCGCTCCAGGGCACACATGTCGCACATCATCAGCAGGATGTTTTGCTCTTGGGCAACCTTGGCCAAGCGCTCGCCAATGGGATCCCCCTGCCGCAAAACAAAGCAGTTGTCGTCGAAAAAGAACATGCCCACCACCTCCGCTCCATGCACCCCTGCTTCTAGCTGAGGCAGGATCATCTGGCCCAATTTGTAGGTGCCGCAGCGGGGATGGGTGAACACGTAGGCAACTTTCATGAGGCCCTCCTTGCTGTTCTCAATTTTGATTATTAATGATTATCATTTTCAAAGTAACACGAATTCCCTGACGGGGGTTGCCGGAACCCAGCAGGCCGAGGTGGAGGTTCATTGCGAACCTGCTTGAGACTGTTCCTGATGCCTTTGTGCTGTCCAGCTCCTCTCCCTTCGCAGGAGAGGGAAGTTACGATTATTTCGATTCAAACCAGGACGCTGCACCCACACCTAAAACGTTGGTCGCGTTGTCGCGTCAGCGTTGCGGAGCAATAATGCGGCGGGCCAGAAGGCTTTTCTCAATAGCCCAGGCGTCTCACCCTAACCTGAAATGACTACAGATTGTGGGTTTACTGAGGACACGGCCAATTATTCAGTGGCATTTCTCACTTGAGATGCGGGAGGGGTTTTCTGGCGGGTTGTCAGGATTTGGGGTTTCTAATTGCCAAGGCTGCTCTCGGAGTTGCTCTATTGAACCACTAGGTTGTGTTGATCTTTCATTTGAGCCAAAAGAGAGCACTGACGAGATAGAGAAAACTCAAGAAGTTCCTGGC
>NZ_JANSIN010000067.1:0-11617 GCF_047462115.1 Synechococcus sp. R50.1
GGCACTGGTAACGGTCGATTGGGGGTGCTGTAAACCACCCCAGAGGCTCGTGGTTGGCTTGCCAACTGCAGGGCTACCGAAAGCCCGCCCTGTACTGCGAAGGTCAGGGTCGGGTAGTTTACTTCTCGCAGCTCGGTATCGTGCTCCAAACCATAGCGGCGCAGCAGGGATCCCAAGTAGGCCAATTCCTGGGGTTCCAAATGCCTATCGGCCCAAGCAGAGCCGGCCACAATTTTGAGCATGAGCTGATGTTGAGTTGTGGGGTTCATGGTGGGATCCCTTGCTGAGGACTGTTGTCGCTACGCGACACTTCTGCGAACGTGTCAGGGGGCCAGAGACCTTAGAGGCTGCAGAGTTGAGGGGATGAACAGCTTAACTATAGCCAGACCTTGGGTGAGCCATCTGCGTTCGCGTCAGCAGCGCGGAGCCCTTTTTTCGGCTAGGATCGTTATCTGTATTACGAACACTGAGCTATTCGCGATAGCGGGACGGAGTCCTTTTTCTCGCCCATTCTTGCAATGCTGAGCGCCTCTCCTTGCCAATTGGATCTTGCCATTCTGGCCCCAGGTCGGCTGTACCGCGGCAGCGGCATTCTGGAAGCTGTGCCCCTTGCGGTACTGGGATCCCGTGTGCTGGTGATCGGGGGGGAACGCTCCTTGGCTGTGGTTGAGTCCCCTCTGCAGCGCAATTTCGCCCGGGATCCCGCCCTCCAAGTTCACTGGACTACCTACGGGGTAGACTGCAGCGAGTCCGAGCTGGCGCGTTTGCAGGCGCTAGCCATGGCGGAGTCCACAACCGGCATCTTGGGGGTAGGCGGGGGCAAGGCTCTGGATACGGCCAAGCTGGTGGCCCACCGGCTGCGGATCCCCGTGGTTACCGTGCCCACCTCTGCGGCCACCTGTGCCGCCTGGAGCGCCCTATCCAATATCTACTCCGACAGCGGCGCTTTTCAGCGGGATGTGGCCTTGGATCAGGCCCCAGCCGCCTTGATCTTGGACTACGACCTCATTCGTCAGGCTCCCCCTCGCACCTTGGTAGCCGGGATCGGAGATGCCTTGGCTAAGTGGTACGAGTCTTCCGTCAGCAGCGGCAGTTCAGAAGATGCCCTGGTGATTGGCGCTGTGCAGCAGGCCCGTGTCTTGCGGGATTTGCTTCTCCAGCAATCGGCGGCGGCCCTGCGGGAGCCGGGCGGAACTGCTTGGAAACAGGTGGTGGATGCTTGCATTTGCCTGGCAGGGATCGTTGGCGGCATGGGTGGGGCCAAATGTCGGACGGTGGCTGCCCACGCTGTCCACAACGGGCTAACCCATTTGCTGGGGCATCGGGCCACTCTGCACGGAGAAAAAGTAGCCTTCGGTATCCTGGTGCAATTGCGCCTGGAGGAGATCTTGCAAGGAAACCAGTTGGCGCTGGCAGCACGTACCCAGTTGCTGGAGTTCTACCGCCAGGTGGGGCTGCCCCTCAACTTGCGGGATCTCAAGCTGGGTCACTTGGGATCCGCCGACCTGCTGCATGCTGCCCAAGTGGCCTGCCAGCCAGGATCCGACATCCACCACCTGCCCTTCCCCGTCAGTCCAGAAGCCCTGTTGGTGGCCCTTACCACCACAGACCTGACCAGCTCCAGCCCTGTTCTCCCTCGGCTGTAAGTCCTGGCAGAGGATATCTGTCTGCTATCCAACTCCGCCGGTACGGGCCTGGGTCGGCATTGTGGGCAGGCGGGCTTCGCCGTAGGCTCCAGAGGTGGCGCCCACCAAGATCAAGGCTCCGCCCATCCAAGTCCACCCATCCGGGATCTCGGCAAACACCCAAAACCCGATTAGGCTGGCCCAGAGCAGACGAGAGAAATCCAGAGGCAGCAGCATCGTCACCTCAGCCAGCTTGTAGGCCTGGGTGAGGGCCACCTGGCCAATGCTGCCCAGTAGCCCCATGGCCACCATCCACAGCCACTGCTCAGGAGAAGGCCAGGTCCAAACCCAGACGGCAGCCAGAAAGGAAAGGGGGGTCTGCAGCAGGCCCATGTAGGCCGTAATCGTGAGGCTGGACTCAGTGCGGGAGAGGATCTTGAGCACGATGGTCACCCAGGCAAAGAGTGCTGCCGCCCCCAAGGCCAGCCCTGTTCCCAGAGAAAACTCTCGGAAGCCTGGCCTCAACATCACCAAAGCCCCGGCAAACCCCAGGCCCAATCCCAGCCAGCGGGACGAGCGCATCTGCTCGCCCAACACCCATACCGCCATCGTGCCGGCAAACAAAAGTTGAACAAAGCTCAGCGCCGTAGCTTCTGCCAGAGGCAACAGGCTGGCTGCCCAAAAGGAGAGCAACATCCCCACCGTGCTGATCGCCGAGCGCAGGAGGTAAAACTCCATCTTGGCGGTGTGCAGAGACTGGATCCCAGCCCGCAACACCAGCGGCGACAGGGCGAGAAACCCGAATAGGTTGCGCAAAAACACAATCTGAAAGGGGTGAAGGGCGGGAGTGTTGAGCCGGATGATCGCGCCTAAACAGGCAAAGCAAGCAGTGGCCAGCAGCTTCAGGGCAACTCCTTGCCAGAGCCTTATTTTTCCCCACTCTGCAAAGCGGCTCAGCTGGTGGCGATACCACATCTCCAAAGTCACAGCTCACACCCAAATGGTTTAGGCACTAAGTTTTCAGCCTTGAACTCTCAGCTTAAACGGACTTCCAGGGATCCGACCTACCACCCTAGGCAATCTTTGCCGTCCACCGGCACTCCTGATCCCTCTCGCCAGGGGGAAAAAGATGGGGATCCCAAGACATGGCCATTTCAAGTAGCCATGAAACAACTCACCCCGTCGCTCCATAGCTCCCCTCTCTCTTTGGGAGAGGGGCTGGGGGTGAGGGCGTGGAACCTCTAGGTTTGCTTGAGAATCTCTTTCAAGTAGCCGATGACCGTTTCCGGCTTGAGATGGGCCATACAGGGATGACCCTCCACCAGGCAGGTTTCGTTTTTGAACTTGTTCTCTGCGCAGACCCGGCACTTGTAGGCGGTTTGGGTGAGATAGACGTGGGGCAGACGAGGAGCCCACAGTCGCACCGGGCTGGCCCCATCCCCATCGGCATCGTTGCCAAACAGGGCAATGGTGGGACAGCCCACTGCCGCCGCGATGTGCATCGGCCCCGCATCCACGGAGATACACACCCGCGCCCGCTTCAGGGCCCCCGCCAGCTCCATGAGGCTGGTTTTGCCCCGCAGGTCAACCATTCCCGTTTGCGCCAGCAGTTCGTCTTCGCTGCTGCCGCCGTGGTAGAGGGATCGCTGCAGCTCCGGCGCGCTGCCGATTAGCCCCACCTGCAGGCCCTGGCCTTGGCACCACTGGATCACCTGCCGCCAGTACTCCAGAGGCCACATCTTGGCGCGGCGGGTAGTGGTGATGTGCACCAAGACCTCTGGCACCGGAAAACCGGGATCCCGGCTGGGCAGCTCCAGGCGGAAAAAATCCGTCTCCACGTACGCCAGGCGACAGAAGATTTCGGCGATGTAGTTGCTGGTGAGGATCCCTTTGTAGCGCTGCAGAAACTCCAGGCCGTTCCAGTCGTCATCCTGGAGCATGCGCTGCACCGGGTCGGAGCCGGGATCCAACTTGCGGCGAAAATCCAAGGTCAAACCGGCTCCGGCAATGTATTGAGGACGCAGCGCCGTCACCGCCACCAAGTTGAGCTCGCTGAACTCGTCGCAGTTGATGGCCAGATCGTAGGGCCCGGCCTGAGCCACCCGTTCTCGCACAGCAGCGGTCAGGGCCTCGAGGTAATCGGGACGACGGCTGTAGAGAGGAAAGCTGAAGTCGATGTAGGGGCAGTGGAGCTCAAAGTCGCGGGTAATCTCGCTGCCAAAAAAATCCAGCACACAGCCGGGGTATTTTTCCTTGAGGCCCCGCAACAGCGGGATGGTAACCACAAAATTGCCCACCTTGCTGGAGGAAAACACCGCCAGGTGGGGATGTTCCCGCAGAGGTTGGTTGGCAAACCGTTGCATAAGGCTGGGATCCCCAGGAAGATATCAACCCCGCTGGAGGTGGTGCGGGTGGTGCAGACAGAGCACTTTTGCTAGGCTAGCATTCCTCTGTCCTGTGCTTTGATGGCCATGCTGGGATCCCTGGGCCTCAGGGGAGACTGGCTTGGCTGCCATCCCAGATGACCACCACGGCAAAGCGATCCAGGAAGCCATCTGTCGCATTCATCTGGCGCAGGCTAAAGGCATCTTCGGCGGAAATCACCAGGTCGTAGCCAAGGGTACGGATGGCGCGAATGCGGTGGGGCCGTTCCCCAATGCGGTTTACCAGCGAGCGGGCCTGCTCTTCCGAGGTGGCATAGGCGGCTGTGCCCTCGCTGCCCACGAAGGCGGCGTTGAGGTCTTGGCCAAGATTGACAGGGGTGTAGACTTGGTTGCCGTCGGGATCAAACAGGCGCATCGACTGGCTGGGCAAGAAATCTAAGCCCCGCGCATCCACAATCAACCCCGTCACTTGCGGTTCCCGCCGCTGGGATCCCGCTTCCAGACCCGCTCCACCCCCTGGCCCTTGGCCCGCACCCATCCCTGAGCCAGGGCTGGCTCCGCGCACCCCACTCTGGCCGCTGCCCGGCCCGACCACTTCCCCCTGCCGGGATCCAGAGCCACTGCCGCCGGGGCTGGTGCCGAACTGCCGCAACAGATCCAGATCGAAAACCGGGCCTTCTGCCACTTCTCCATGGCCGGGTTGGGCCGGCTGGACTTTTGGATCGGCTTGATCTGTTTGTGGGAGCGGAACAGAATCCTGGGTTACTGGACGCCAGGGCGTTGCTTCAGAAGCGGGCAGGGTAGGGGATCCCCCTTGCAAGCGGTAAAGGGGAGGAAACAGCGTTTGGGCATCCACAGCTTCCACCGGCAAGACCGGCCCCGCCAGCAGGATCCCCAGTGCTGCCCAGCTCACTTGGATCCGTATGCCTTGAATCCCATACTTCCACCACCTCATGCCCACACCTCTTGGCCTCAAAACCTGCGGCCCGCTCGGCAACCGCTCATCCTCCCCCATGCTACCCAGGCAGGGCCGGTTCGGCAGGGGATCCCGCGCAGTCTTCCCCTTGGCTTGAGAGCAGCTGGGGCTCCTGGCCTCTCCCTAAAGGTGGGTCGGAGAACAAGAGATTGATCCCCAGCGATCCCCAGGGTCTTGACCGACAGGCAAAAATACGCAAACATGGGTTCATCATTCTTGATGATCCCCGTTGATCCCCACCTGATGGTTGTCAGCGGCTGGAGAGCGCAAGGCAGGCCGGCACGCCAGCGGGTTCGAGGCTGTACTGAGCCGCAAGCTGGGATCGGCCTTTGGGTTAGAAGCTGGAGCATTGCACAAAGCCCGATTTGTCGAAGAGAAGACAGGAGACCCCGACCATGCCACAAGAGCGGATCCCGTTGGAAGAAATGACCATCCGGCAGTTGCGGGAAGAAGCTGCCCGCTATCAGATCCCCAAGTACAGCCGCATGACCAAGGAGCAACTTGTCCAGGCCATTCGGGAAGCCCAAGCTGCTCGCAGCGGTCGTCCCGCTGACACGATGCCAGAGCCGAGCGGCCAAGAGTCGGTTACCCAAACGAAGTTTGTGGGCCAAGAGGTTGGCGGTAAGCCGGATCTGGCCGATGTGGACAAAGGGCTGGGCGATTTGCCGGGCGGTTACGGGGAAAGCCGCATTGTTTTGCTGCCGCGGGATCCCCAGTGGGCCTACGCCTATTGGGATGTGCCCAACGAGGCCAAGGAGAGCAAGCGCCGCGAGGGGGGTCAGCAATTGGCGCTGCGCCTCTACGATGTGACGGATATCGATTTCAGCTACCAGCCGGCCCACAGCATGCAGGAGTACCCCTGTGACGAGTTGGCGCGGGAGTGGTACCTGCCGATTCCGGTGAGCGATCGTTCCTACATTGTGGAGATCGGCTACCGGACGGCAGATGGCCGCTGGCTGATGTTGGCCCGCTCGGCTGCAGTGATGGTGCCGCCGGTCTATCCTTCCGACTGGTTTGAAGAGCATTTCCTGACGGTGCCCTTCGATATGGCCCTGCAGGGCCGCACCCTCTACCAGCTCAGCGAGCCTTACAAGCGCAGTGCCACCGGCATGGGTGTGGTGGCCTACAAGGGCGATGAGCCGCAGCAAGGGGCCATGGTCGATCCCTTCCTGGAAATGGTGGGTGGCTTTGAGGCGATGCGGGTGGCGGGATCCCTGTTTGGCAGCCACCAGATGGGCAGCCGCCAATTGGTGCCCGAGCAGGCCATCAGCTCGTTTATCATCCCCTCGGGTGTGGGCATGATGGGGATGGCCATGGCGGAGGTGCCCGCTGCTCCCTGGATGGCTTCAGGATCCGGCCTGGGCCTGTTCTCGGGGGCTTCCGAAGTGCTGCCGCAGCGCTCTCGCAAGTTCTGGTTGGTGGCCGATGCCGAGCTGATTGTCTATGGGGCCACAGAGCCGGATGCCACCGTTACCATTGGCGGGCGCAAGATCCAGCTCAACCCCGATGGCACCTTCCGCTTCCACATGGCTTTCCCAGACGGCAACATCGACTTCCCCATCTTTGCGGTGGCTGCCGATGGCGAGCAAAACCGGGAGATCCACATGACCTTCGACCGCCGCACCCTCTCCCGCCGCACCAACACCAAGGAAGAGGCCATCGAAGAGTTGTTGCCCTGAAGGATCCAACCTTTCCCTTCTTGCCCCCTGGAGCTGGCCGGGGGGCTTTTTTCCCTGGGCTGGAGAGCTTGACTCCAGCCATCAAAACAGGGGATGCCAGTCCTAGGAGAGGTCAATCACCTGGATCAGTTGTTTCAGCTTCTCCATCACCCGTCCGGAGCGAAGTAGGTCTTCCGCCTGTTGGATCCCTTCTGGCAAGGATGGAGCAAGCCCGAGGAGCCACAGATAGCTACCCCCATTCCAGAGAGCGGCTGGGGTGAGTTCACAGGGATCCCCGCTGAGCACCTGCTGCATCTGTTGGAGCAGCTCTTTCTCGCCGGAGAGGGGAATCTCCGGGCCTGCCAAGTGACAATCGCGAGCCTTCAAGAGCAGCCGTTTCCCGCCCTGGTTGAGAATGGCCGCCCGTTCCCGCGGCAGGTCGCAACTGCCTTCCAAACCTTTGACGGTGGTAAATTGCCGGATCTCCCGCAGGGCAAACAGCTCCAGCATCGTGGCCTCGGTGGGCGGATGCACGTACCCGGCCACCAGGTGAAAGGGGCCTTGGTAGGGTGTCCAGACCAGCTCCAAGGTGGCCAAGGGGGGGCGCTTGCCGATTTGATCCCGGTAGTCCATCAGGGCCTGAGCCTGGGGAAAACAGGTGGGCAAATACAAAAATCCCAGCCCGGTTTGTTCCAGCAGTTGCCCCACCCGCTCCAGGGATAGCCCCCGCCAATCTACCCCCAAGCTCCGCCACACCGTTTCCAAAGGCAGCCCATACTTGGTGGGACAGAAGCCAGAGCCATGCAGCAAAACGGCTGACCCTGCCGCCGCCAGCAGCAAAGCCACCAGCACCCCCAGCGGCGCAGTCCGCGAGCGGCCATCGTAGGGATGGCCAAAGATGATCAAGGGATGGGGCAAATCCCGTTGGGGCAGAAGAGGGCCGTCTTCTGCGTAGGCATCCAACATACCGGCCAGCTCTTCGGCAGTGGGGCGCTTGATGCGGTGGGCAATTAAAAAAGCCCCGATCTGGGCGGGAGTGGCTTCCCCCCGCAGGAGCATCCGAGCAGCGCTGGCGGCCTCTGCCCGGCTGAGATCCTGGTGGGTGTGGGTGCCGCTGCCGATTTTTTTCAACAGCTCGCGAAACTCTTGGCTCATGGCATCGGCGGTCGGGAGCGCTGGGCTACCCAAGTAGGGGGAGATAACGGCGGAACACTTGCAACTACCGATACAGGTATTTGACAACTTACAGAAATTTCTACAAAAAATCCCTACAGAACTGACAACAGCCCGGCAGAGGGCTGAGGGAAATGGGGATCTGTACCGGAAGCAGGCTCAACCTCAGACTGCCTGATAAGCTGGGCGGCCAACTGCAAAAACCGGCGAATGGGAGGGATCCGATAGCGATCGCTGGTGGTGACCATAACCACCTGTCGCCTCAATAGGGGGGGCTCGGTGGGTCGCACCTGCAAATCCGGATCGGCGCAGCAGTCCACCAGGGCCGACTCCGGCAGGAGGGCAATCAACTGCCCCTGTCGCACCACCCCCCGAAAGGCATCCAAGGTGTTCAGTTCCAGGGCTGCTTTGAGGGGAAGCCCCTGCCGGGCCAGATGGGATCCCACCAAGGAGCGCATGGCATAGCCATCTTTGAACACAGCCTGGGGATACTCCGCCAGCACCTTCCAGGGGATCCGCTCGTAGCGGCTGAGGGGATGAGTGGCGGGCATCAATACTTGAATTGGCTCCGAGTACAGTGGCTCCACCACCAGCTCTGCCCCCCGCGTCATCAGGGGGTTCTCCATCACCAGGGCCACGTCCACCAGCCCATCCCTGAGCACCTTCAAGGCGCGGTCGCTGCCCAGAGCGGTAACCCGCAACTGCACCTCTGGGTACTCCCGGCAAAACTGTTGCAGCACCGGCGGCAGTTGATGGGCGATCAGAGAATGGATCCCGGCAATGCAGAGCTCAGTTTGCTGGCCCTGCAGCCATTCTCGAATGCTTTCCTGAGCCCGCTGCCATTCCTGACAGATGCGACGGGCATGGGGCAAAAGCCGTTCCCCGGCCACAGTTAGGGCCACCGGGCTTTTGCGATGCAACAGCGGAGCGCCCACTGCTTCTTCCAGGGCCTGGATCTGGCGGCTAATAGCCGATTGGGTCAGACCGCTGAGGCGAGCAGCGGCCAAAAAGCTGCCTGTTTCCACCACGTTCAAAAAAGCTTGCAACAACTCCAGCCGCACCTGGGATCCCTTGATGATGTAGCCTGCCGTGGTGGCATCCTAGCTGGGGAAGCGGTAGGCTTTTGTAAACACCGTTACAAGTTGTTTGTTGGACTGGGGATCCCCAAGCCAGGAGGAGAAGCAGATGGGTTGGGATCCAGCCTTGCTGGAGGGGCTGCTCAACTCTGCCATTCCGCACCTTTTCCCCGCTGCCCAAGTGGCCATCCGCCACAAGGGAAGGTGTATTTACTCAAGGGCGGCAGGTTATCTCGACCCTGAGACCCGGCGCCAACCAACAACCTCGGCCACCCGTTTTGACCTGGCCTCGCTGACCAAGCTCTACACCGCCACCGCCTGCATGGCCCTGGTGGAAGCCGGAGCGTTGCTGTTGGATCAACCGGTCAGTCTCCTGTTGCCGGAGTTTCAGGGATCCCGCCCCATTGCCCCCTATGAAGATCCTCTGCAGCCGGGGAAATGGATTGCTGTGGAACCGGAATCCTTAGGCCAGCTTGTTGCAACAGAACAGGTGACGGTGCGACAGTTGCTGGCCCACACCGCCGGTTTGCCCGCCTGGCGGCCCCTGTTTCGACAGCCCGATGCCGAATCGGCCCGGCACATGGCCCTGCACACCTTTTTGGCCTACAGGCCGGGATCCCGCAGAGTCTACAGCGATCTTGGATTGATCCTGCTGGGGCTGGCTTTGGAACGTCTGAGCGGAACCCCTCTGGATCAGATCTTGCATGCCCGGATCTTGCGGCCTCTGGGCCTGAGCCAAACTCAGTTTTATCCGGGGGATCCTTTCGACCCACCCCCTGTCTCTGTCTCTTGTGCCCCCACCGAGCTGTGTCCTTGGCGAAAGCGCCGCCTACAGGGGCAGGTTCACGACGAAAATGCCGCCCGCCTGGGCGGGATCGCCGGCCATGCCGGACTATTCGCCACGGCAGAGGAAGTAGCCGCTTTCGGAGAGAGTTTTTTGACGGGATCCCTGTTGCAGCCGCAGACGGTGAGGGAAATGACCCGCGAGCAGTTGCCTCAGCAAGGGGATGCCCACCGCTGTCACGAGCGCCGGGGTTTGGGGTTTGCCTTGCGCTCTCCGGATCCCTTGGCCAGCAGCTACCCGTTCAGCCCCAGCGCCTTCGGCCACACCGGCTTCACCGGAACCTCCCTGTGGATCGATCCAGAGCGGGAGCTGGTGGTGACGCTGCTCACCAACGCCGTCTACCACGGTCGGCAGGAGAACGGATTCCAGGCTTTCCGGGTTGCCCTCCATCAGGCCATCCTAGAGGGGCTTTCTTGATCATTGAGTCCCTGACCGTTCCCGCTAGGGTGCCGTAGGCATAACCAAGGCTGAGGTGGACGAGACCTTTTACCGACAGTTGGCAGACATGCTCTCCCGCGGGCCGCTGGTGGTGGCCACGGTGGTCCGCACCCAGGGATCTGTGCCTCGCCAGGCGGGGGCAAAACTGGCCGTGGGATCCGATGGCACCCTGTTGGGCACCATTGGCGGTGGAGCTGCCGAAGCGGAAGTCATTGCCCGAGCGCAAACCCTTTTGCAGACCGCTGTTCCCGTTGGCGATGGCGATGGGGAGTCCTCGCCGGCTGTGGGATGCAAGTTTCCCTTGACCTCAACAGCCCTCCCCTGGGCGTTTGCGGGGGACGGATGCACATTTGGCTACAGCGATGGCAGGGATCCCTTGCCCAAACATTGGCGGCCCAGATCCTCCAGGCTCTGACCCAAGGGCCAAGGGCTTGGCTGATCACTCCCCTCCATCCTCAGGGGTTCCCCTACCTCAGGCTTGGCGACAGCAATGTGGAGCACTTTGCCTCCCTGCCATCCCGCCCACAGCTCCTCGCGGGATCCTGGGTCGAGCCCCTCCTCCCTTCCCCCACCCTGCTGATCGTCGGAGCAGGCCACTGCGGCCTGTCCCTGGCCCAGATCGCCCATTTGGCCGGCTTTCGCATTTGGGTTCAGGACGATCGCCCGGACTGGGTAACCCCTCAGCGCTTTCCCGTTGCCGAGCGGCTGTGCTCAGAACCCTTTGCCCAACTTATCCCCCATCTGCACAGGATCCCGCAGCTCTACATCGCTCTTGTGACCCGCAGCTACAGCCTCGATTGCCAAATCCTGCGGGCCATCTACCACTCCGGCCTGACCCCCCACTACCTGGGGATGATCGGCAGCCGCAAGCGGGTACAAACCGTACTGCGAACCCTGGCCCAGGAAGGGATCCCGGAGACCGCCTTCAGCTAGAAATCGCAGGAGCCCCGCACTGTACCCGTAGGGTCAGTGTCGGGAGGAATGCGGAAGTTACGATAGAACCATGACCCAAGTCCTGACCGTCTCCTGTAAGCTCAAGGTGTCCCAGTCGCAAGCCGCCAAATTGGACGCGACTTTGGAGGCTTTTGGCCAAGCCTTGAATTGGGTCAACCAGAACACGCCGGAGAAAGTCGTCAACGCCGTTAAGCTCCAGTCTCTGTGCTACCGCGAAATCCGTGCCCGGTTCGACTTGTCCAGTAACTTGGCTCAGCAGGTCTGCAGACAGCTGGCCGGCGCCCGTAAAGTTGCCCAACAGAAAAACCGCCCCGTCAAAGCGTTCAAAGGGGGCTTCGCTACCTACGACGCTCGTATCTTTTCGTTCCGCGAGAAAGACTGGACGGTGTCGCTGACCACCGTTGGGGGTCGAGAGCGCTTTGAGCTGGCGATTGGCCGCTACCAGAGAGAACGGCTGGCGGGCTCCAATCCCAAATCTGCCACTCTGGT
>NZ_JANSIN010000068.1:0-11321 GCF_047462115.1 Synechococcus sp. R50.1
CTGATGCCTGTCAAGTCTTCAAAAGCCAGTGCCGCACCAATAGCCTGGGCATCCCTGACCAAGGTTTTGCTGATGTTGTGGTTCAGCCATGTCTGGTAGCGCCGTTCTCTCCCAGAGAGCCTACGAAGCAGTCTTCTAGACGACCTCGTGCGTTTGGATTGAACCTTGGCGCGTACACGGCTGAACCGGTCGCGGACGGCCTGGATGTGTTCTCCACCCCAAGAGCGTCCGTTACTAGCGGTGGCTATATCCCGCCTGCCCAAGTCAACTCCGATTACCTTAGGAGTCTTGCCAGTTGGGGGAGTGTCCAACTTAACCGCAATGTTGATGTAGTACTCCCCTTGCTTGGTCTTGGACAGAGTTGCACTTGTTGGCTTCTGGCCCCGCAGAAGCGCTATCTGATAGCCACCGATCTTGAGCTTGAGCCGAACCCGTCCACTCATCAGGGTCACGCCAACAACCTGTTCGGACTCTCGGTACTCGAAAGTACGCACATCCAAGGTCAGGCTGGTGGGGCGAAACTTGTGGACTTGCTTCACCGCTTTGGCGTTGCTAATCACCCGGCGGAGTGCCTGACAGACGTGGTTGGCTTTCAACCCCGTTGCTGCTCTTACCGGTCGATAGACCAAGTGGTGCAGTTTGGCGGTATTCCAGCACTTTTCACGCTTAGCGGTGTCGAGGATCTGGTTGCAAGCGTCAGCAAATCCCTGCAAGGTGCGGTCAATCTCTTGACGCAACTCTTGTGGGACTATCAGCTTGCAACGTACAGAGATGGTCTGGCTCATGGGCTTATTGTAGCTCATCCAGGTTTTGTCCCAGTACACTTATATGGAGGCGGGCTTTCCTCCCGGCACCAAGCCTGCGGCTATGGTGCGGCCTCCAGCCCGAAAATAGGTGAGAGTAGTCCACATAGCGATGCCCATTGCTGTCCAGGTGGAGAATATCGGCAAATCGGTGGTTCCAGAGAATCTCATCGGCCAAGTAGGAGTGGCGAGCATAGATGGTTTGGGAAAAGGTATCGTCGATGCCGGTCAGGGTAATGATCAGCTCCGCTTGGCCCACCTGTAAATCTCGATCCATGAGGCTGTAGAGAGGGCCGCCGATGAACCACCGAGCCTCTCCTACTGGAAGTCAGCCAGCCTTCACAAAGGGCGAATGGTAGACTGGGAATACAAAAGCTTTCTGCTCAATTCAATCACCTTCAGTCTGCCACGGCCAAGGTTGGCTTCTCGATAAACTTCCATGAACCCACTGCGCCAAGGCCGACTGGGATCCCTTACGGATAACCCAACCCCATGAGCGACAACGAATCGACGGCGCGCATCATCTCCACCGACCTGCAGCGGGAGATGTCGCAGTCCTACCTGGAATACGCCATGAGCGTGATCGTCGGGAGGGCTTTGCCAGATGCGCGGGATGGCCTGAAGCCGGTGCACCGCCGCATTCTCTACGCTATGCACGAGTTGGGCCTGACGGCGGATCGCCCCTTCCGCAAGTGTGCCCGCGTGGTGGGGGATGTGATCGGGAAATACCATCCCCATGGGGATCAGGCCGTCTATGATGCGCTGGTGCGCATGGCCCAGGATTTCTCCATGCGGGAGCGCCTGGTGGATGGGCACGGCAACTTCGGCTCTGTAGACAACGACCCGCCGGCGGCCATGCGCTACACCGAGTGTCGGCTGACCGCCTTTGCCCAAGAAGCCCTGCTCCAAGATATTGACGCCAACACTGTCGATTTTGTGGGCAACTACGACGGATCCCAGCAAGAGCCGCTGGTGCTGCCGGCGCGGATCCCGCAATTGCTCTTAAACGGCTCTTCCGGCATTGCCGTGGGCATGGCCACCAACATCCCGCCCCACAACTTGGGCGAATTGGTGGACGGCCTGATCGCCCTCATCCACAACCCCAACCTGACCAGCCTGGAGTTGATGCAGTGGATCCCGGCTCCTGACTTTCCCACCGGGGCGCTGATCATGGGCCAAGAGGGTATCCGCGAAGCCTACACCACCGGGCGCGGCTCCATCACCCTGCGCGGAGTGGCCAGGGTGGAGACGATCGAGCAGCGGGGTCGACCGGTTCGGGATGCCATCATCATCACCGAGCTGCCCTACCAAACCAACAAGGCAGCCATGATCGAGAAGATCGCCGAGCTGGTCAACGAGAAAAAACTGGAAGGCATTGCCGACATCCGTGACGAGAGCGACCGCAGCGGCATGCGGGTGGTGATCGAGCTGAAGCGGGATGCCCAAGCCCAGGTGGTGCTCAACAACCTCTACAAGCAAACCCCCCTGCAGGCCAACTTTGGGGTTAACATGCTGGCCATCCTCAACGGCGAGCCGCGCACCCTGACCCTGCGGGATGCTCTACAGGCTTTTCTGGACTTCCGAGAGGGGGTCATTGAGCGGCGCACCCGCTACGAGCTGCAAAAAGCCGAGGAGCGGGATCACCTACTGCAGGGCTATCTCTTGGCTTTGGGGCAGTTGGATCGGGTGATTGCCCTCATCCGGGGAGCCGCCGATACCACCACAGCCCGAGAGGAATTGCAGGCGGTGTTGGGCCTGAGCGAAGCCCAAGCCGACGGGATCCTGCAAATGCAACTGCGCCGCCTGACTGCTCTGGAAGCGGAAAAAATTCAGGCCGAGCACGAAGACTTGGTGAGGCAAATTGCCGACCTGCGGGATATTCTGGCCCGCCGAGAACGGGTGATGCAGATCATCAGCGAGGAGCTGCAGCAGCTCAAAGCCCGCTTTGCCAGCCCGCGCCGCTCCCGCCTCTGTTTGGAGGATGGGGAGCTGGGAACGGACGATCTGATCGAAAACCGGGAGACGGTTATCTTTCTAACCGAGCAGGGCTATATCAAGCGCATGGGCCTTGAGGAGTTCCAGGTGCAGGGGCGAGCCACCCGCGGCAAAGCCGGCGCCCGCATCAAAGAAGACGATGCCATCGAACAGTTTTTTGCCTGTCGCAGCCACGACACCATCCTCTTTTTCACCAATCGGGGCGTAGTCTACACCCTGCCCGCCCACCAGATCCCCCAGGGGAGCCGTACCGCCCGTGGCAGTGCCATCGTTCAGTTGCTGCCGATCACCCGGGAAGAGCGGGTTACGTCCATGGTGCCGGTGAGCCAGTTCAGCGACGACGAATATCTGGTGATGCTCACCCGCGGCGGCTACATCAAAAAAACGGCCCTCAGCGCCTTTGCCAATGTGCGCTCCAACGGCCTGATCGCCATCTCTCTGGAAGAAAACGACGAACTGCGCTGGGTGCGCCGCGCCCGCTCCAGCGATGATGTGGTCATGGCGACCCGCCAAGGCATGTCCATTCGCTTCCGGGCGGATGACGAGCAACTGCGCCCTCTGGGACGGGCCACCCGGGGCGTGCGGGCCATGACCCTCAACTCCGGCGATGACATCGTCAGTATGGATATTATCTCTGCCGAGTCGGTGATGGCTGCCGAACAAGAGGGGGAGAGGCTGACCAACCCTTGGGTGCTGGTGATCACCAAAGAAGGGCGGGGCAAGCGCTCGGCCATCGACCATTTCCGCCAGCAAAACCGAGGTGGCAAGGGGGTGATCGCCACCAAGTTCCGGCAGGACTCCGATGAACTGGCGGCCTTGCGCATCGTTAATGCCGAGGACGAGATCCTGTTGGTGACCGCGAGAGGCATTGTTATGCGCCAGTTGGCCAAGGCCATTCCCACCCAATCCCGCGAGGCGACAGGAGTACTGGTGCAACGCCTGGATCCCGAAGACAGCATCGTGGGGGTAACGGTGGTACCCGCCTCTTTTGTCGGGGATCCCGCCGCAGCCGAGGAAGAGCCCCCGGATGAACCCTCGGAAGAAAGCTGTTGATCTGAGGCCCCAGCTTCAGTCTCTGATATAGGGGATCCCAGGTACGGCATTTGCCGCCGCAGAAGGGTGGGATCCCGTACCGGAGAGGGTGAGGATGGGGTGTTACCTTTGGGATAGCCCAAATTGCGGGAACGGCGAAGGTCTGTGGGATCAGGCCGAGCGCCCTAGTTTGGGCTACACCTGCTGTGTTTGTGGAGCTGGGTTACTCCATGTCGAGCCCGTTGAATTTCATCCCTGGTTTTGAGGCAGTGCAAACTCCGAGCCCCGACAACCGGCTCTGGCAATACTTGCAGTCTCAGGATCCCAGTGTCTTTCAGGATATTGCCCGCAACTCTTCCCCGGAAGTGCTGGAGATCTTGGGCCACAACATCCGCAGCTTGGTGGGGAGCTTGCCCTCCGATCAATTCGGGGTTCAGATCATTACCAACCGCGAGAGCCTGGCGAAAATGCTCTCCGGCGCGATGATGGGCGGCTATTTCCTGCGGGTCATGGAGCAGCGCCTAGCCCTGGAGCAATCTTTGGGCAGTGCCTCCCAGCCTGCCAGCGCGGATCAGCCTTCGCCAGCAGAGGAGGAGGGCTAGGCTTGCAATCCACCTTTTAGCGCCGCCGAGGAGGTTCCATGCTGGATGCGGGTTTCCAGGCAAAGGGATCCCAGTTCAGCAGCCCACCGCGGCGGATTTTGGTTTGCCCGGATAGTTTTAAGGGATCCCTAACAGCCACGGCGGCGGCAGAGAGCATGGCCCGCGGGATCCAACAGGTGCTGCCGGAAGTCGAGGTGGAGCCGCTCCCCTTGGCGGATGGGGGAGAGGGCACCCTAGAGGCACTGCTGCCGACGCTGGGGGGAGAGAAGAAGGGCCTATGGGTCACCGGCCCGTTGGGGGATCCCGTGTGGGCGGAATATGGGGTGGCGGGAGAGCTGGCCCTGTTGGAGCTGGCCCAGGTGGCCGGCCTGACCTTGGTGCCACCGGAGCGGCGGGATCCCAGCCGCACCACCACCTACGGCCTGGGGGAGCTGCTGCGGGCTGTTTGCCGCGATCCCATCGCTGAGATCTGGATAGGTCTGGGGGGATCCGCCACCGTGGATGGAGGGGCGGGCATGGCGCAGGCCTTAGGCTATCGCCTGTTGGATGGAGCTGGGGATCCCATCGGCTGGGGTGGGGCGGAGCTGGCCCGGCTGGCGCGCATCGAGCCCCCCGAACAGCCTGGTTGGCAGGGGAAACGGGTCCGCGGCCTCTGCGATGTGCAAAACCCCCTCACTGGTCCGTTGGGAGCCGCCGCCGTCTTTGCCCCCCAGAAGGGCGCCACCCCTTCCCAGGTGCAGCAGTTGGAGCAGGCGCTGCAGCAGTGGGCTCAAGTGGTGGAGCGAGATTTGGGCCAGGCCGTGGCCGGGATCCCAGGGGCCGGAGCCGCAGGGGGAGCGGGAGCAGGGTTGGTGGCTTTTTTGGGGGCCACTCTGGAGTCCGGGATCCGCTTGCTGGCCCAGCAATTGGCCCTGCCGGAGCGCATCCGCCGCTGCCATCTGGTCGTCACCGGAGAGGGCTGCCTCGACGAACAAAGCACGATGGGAAAGGTGGTGGGGGCGGTGCTGGAGCAGGCTATCCAAGCCCAAAAACCCCTGCTCATCCTCTGTGGCCAGGTGACTCCGGCAGCGCGCGCTGGGTTGGCAGCCCAGCCTCTTCCCCTTCGGGTTGGCGCCCTGTGCGACCGGATCCCCGATGTGGCAGAAGCCCAACGGCAGGCCGGCCATCACCTGGAGCAGATGACGGCCCAGGAGCTGAGAGATTTTCTGGAGCAGGATGCGGGGATTGGCCGGTTATAATGGCTTAAATCATCGTGTTTCGTAGGACATCATGGCCAGTATCGAGTTCTCCCCCGGCATCCAAGAGGTGCCCACCCAGGTGCGAGTGCTGAAATCCAAGACCGGCAACCGGGGATCCGCGATTTTCCGCTTCGAGGATCTAAAATCCGATACGCAAAACATCCTCGGCATGCGGATGATCGATGAGGAAGGGGAGCTGACCACCCGCAACATCAGGGCCAAGTTCCTGAACGGGGAATTCAAAGCCCTGGAAGTGACCTACGACATGGAAACCGAGGCAGAGTGGGATCGCTTCCTGCGCTTTATGGAACGCTTTTCAGCGGCCAACCAGATGGGCATGGCCTAGTTGCCGCCCTTCCCGCCTCAGCTTTTGGATTTTTTGCTCCTTTTGCCGGATCTGCGCTTGGCTTGAGGTTGGCCGGGATCGGATCCCTGGCCCTCTTCAACTGAGGGCTGCCCCAGCGGCGGCCGTCGCTTGTACCAGTCGGTGCTTTGCTCATAGGCATAGGCCACCCGCAGCACCTTGCTCTCCTGTAGGGCATTGCCCACAATTTGCAGGCCAATGGGCAGCCCATCGGCAAACCCGCAGGGCAGGCTCAGCCCCGGCAAGCCCGCCAGGTTCACCGGGATCGTCATCAGGTCGCACAGGTACATGCTGAGGGGATCCTCCCGCTCGCCGAGCTTGAAGGCTGGGGTGGGGGTGGTGGGGCTGACCAGCACATCCACCTTCTCGAAAGCCTTGAGGAAGTCCTGCTTGATGAGGGTGCGCACCTTCTGAGCCTTGAGGTAGTAGGCGTCGTAGTACCCCGAGGAGAGGGCATAGGTGCCGATCATGATGCGCCGCTTGACTTCTGGCCCAAAGCCGTGGGCGCGGGTCTTGCCATACATGGCCAGCAGCGAGTCGGCAGGTTCCCGCAGGCCGTATTTCACCCCGTCGTAGCGGGCCAAATTGGCAGAGGCTTCCGAAGGGGCAATGATGTAATAGGTGGCAAGGCCGTAGCGAAAACTGGGGCAGTCGATCTCCAGGATCTCGGCCCCCAGTTCCTGCAGATGTTGAATGGCCGCTTGCACGGCAGCGCGGGTCTCCTCGCCGCATCCTTCCCCCAGCAAGTCGCGGATCACCCCGATTTTGAACCCCTTGATGTCCGGGATCAGAGCCTGGCTATAGTCCGGGATATCCACCTTCAGGCTGGTGGAGTCCATCGGGTCATGGCCGGCGATCCCCTGCAGCAGCAAGGCCACATCCTCCACCGTGCGCCCAAACGGCCCCACCTGATCCAAAGACGAGGCAAAAGCCACCAGCCCGTAGCGAGACACCAGCCCGTAGGTGGGCTTGAGGCCCACCACCCCACAAAAAGCTGCCGGTTGGCGGATGGATCCCCCCGTATCTGAGCCCAGGGCCACCACCGCTTGGTCGGCAGCCACCGCCGCCGCCGATCCCCCAGAGGATCCCCCTGGCACCCGCGTCAGATCCCAGGGATTGGCCGTGCGCTGAAAGGCGGAGTTTTCCGTGGAGCTGCCCATGGCAAACTCGTCTAGGTTGGTCTTGCCCACCGTCACCATTCCCGCAGCCGCCAGCCGCGCCGTCACTGTTGACTCGTAGGGGGGAATGAACCCCTCCAGCATCCGGGAGGCACAGGTGGTGCGGATCCCTTGGGTGCAGAGGTTGTCTTTCACGGCAAGCGGGATCCCGGCCAAAGGGCCGATCGCCTCCCCGGCCCGAATGCGGGCGTCCACCGCCCTGGCCTGTTGCAGAGCCAGTTCTTCGGTTACAGTAATAAAGCTCTTGAGCTGCGGCTCCAGTTGGGTGAGACGCTCCAGGTATTCGCGGGCGATCTCCTCCGCCGAGCGCTCTTTGGTTACCAACTGCCTGTGGAGGGCACGGATGACAGACATAGGCAAACTCGTGGGGAAGGGCAAATGCCAGTGAGGCCAGACAAAGTTCCTCTAGATTAATCTAGGTGGGATCCCTTCCTACCCAAAATCCCGCCAATTTCCCCTCTCCCTGAGAGAGAGGGGCTGGGGGTGAGGGCGTCGGCAATGCAGAGCGCTTGGGCCCAAGTTACCGCCGTTCCAAAAAGTCGCGGCGCAGATCCCGAATCTCCTGCCGCATCTCCCGCATCTCTTGGGCCATCTCGTCAGTGCGCCGTTCCAAAGCTTCGGTGCGGCGCTCCACAGCTTCCGTGCGCCGTTCAATGGCTCGGGTGCGCTCGTCAAAGCGATCCAGCGCCTCCCGGAAAAACTGCGCCAGCATCGCCTGCCCTTCCCGCAGCTCTTGGATCAAAACCTGCTGGTTTTGCTGGGCAGCTTGCAACTCCTGGACGGCCCGAATCAGCCACTGCTCTTGCTCAGGTGTCATGGTTACCAAGGCGCTACAGAACAAGGAAATCCTACCACCCTAAATCTCCTCCTGGGAGAAGGATCCGGGGATGGTTACACTAGCAACGCAGAGCGCCTGGGCTGTTGGCAGTCAACGCCGTTCCAAAAAGTCGCGGCGCAGATCCCGAATCTCCTGCCGCATCTCCCGCATCTCTTGGGCCATCTCGTCAGTGCGCCGTTCCAGTGCTTCTGTGCGGCGTTCGATGGCCCGAGTACGCTCGTCAAAGCGATCCAGTGCCTCGCGAAAGAACTGCGCCAGCATCGCCTGTCCCTCCCGCAGCTCTTGAATCAAAACCTGCTGGTTTTGCTGGACAAGACGCAGCTCCTGCTGGGCAGCTTGCAGTTCTTGCTGGGCAGCTTGTAGCTCTTTTTGAGAGGCTTGCAGCTCTTGGATAGCGCGAATCAGCCACTGCTCTTGCTCGGGCGTCATGGTTACTGAAGCACTACGGAATAAGGAAATCCTACCACCCCTCTCCTGCTGGGAGAGGGGCCAGGGGTGAGGGCGATGGAGAGTAGGGAACTCGAATCCCTGACCTCTGCGGTGCGATCGCAGCGCTCTACCAACTGAGCTAACTCCCCGTAGCTTTACCAGAATAACCCGAATCCGCAGCCAAGATCTCCCCCGCCTGCAACTCCAGCTTGGGAAAGACCTTTGAGGATACCGGATCGGATCCCTTCAGCTCCAGCACATCGTACCAGCCTTCGTGGAGCAGCAGCAGGCTCACCTTCTCCTCCAAGGGATCCACAACCCAATACTCGCCGATCCCCAAAACGCAATACTCTGCTTGCTTGGCCCGGTAGTCTGCTGCCCGGCTCGACTCACTCACCACCTCCACCACCAGCAGCAGCGGCGGCTCCTCTAGGCGGATCAACGCCTCCCGGGATCCCATCTCCTGCCACTGCTCCAGAGGCAGCACCACCCCATCGGGGATCCGCACCGTAGCCCACCGACTGCCCCGCGGAGACTGGATCCCTGGGCTCCCCTGTATCGCTGTCCAGGGCAACTGCTGCCGTGCAATCTCTGCCTCGAAAACTCGGCTGAGAAAGTTTTGAATCTGCACATGCCGTCCGGTTGGAAGAGCCATGGGCACCAACTCCCCTGCCACCAGCTCATAGCGGGTATCACTGCCATCCGAATAAGCAAGGTATTCCGCCAAACTCAGGCGAGCTCTTGATGGTGCAGAAACGGATCCCATTGCCAAAGCCATAAACCGTCTCGGCCAAAAGTCTCTTTGCTGCCATACTAGCCTTGTCATCTCGCACAACCCCTCTCTTCCTCTGGGAGCAGGGCTGTGAGCGCTCGGTCTGTTGGCAGTCAACGCCGTTCCAAAAAATCGCGGCGCAGATCCCGAATCTCCTGCCGGATCTCCCTCATCTCTTCCGCCATCTGGTCGGTGCGCCGTTCCAAAGCTTCGGTGCGGCGCTCCACAGCTTCGGTGCGCCGTTCAATAGCCCGGGTGCGCTCATCAAACCGATCCATTGACTCGCGAAAAAACTGGGCCAGCATCGCCTGCCCTTCCCGCAGCTCTTGAATCAAAACCTGCTGGTTTTGTTGGACAAGGCGCAGCTCCTGCTGGGCAGCTTGCAACTCTTGGATGGCGCGAATCAGCCACTGCTCTTGCTCAGGGGTCATGGTCGGCGAGGGTTACAGAAGAATAAAAAAATCCTATCACCCTGCATTTCTCCCTGGGAAAGGGGCTGTGAGCGCTTGGGCCAGGGTTGGATGGAAGCTAACGCCGTTCCAGAAAATCGCGGCGCAGATCCCGAATCTCCTGCCGGATCTCCCTCATCTCTTCCGCCATCTGGTCGGTGCGCCGTTCCAAAGCTTCGGTGCGGCGCTCCACAGCTTCGGTGCGCCGTTCAATAGCCCGGGTGCGCTCATCAAACCGATCCATTGACTCGCGAAAAAACTGGGCCAGCATCGCCTGTCCTTCCCGCAGCTCTTGAATCAAAACCTGCTGGTTTTGTTGGACAAGGCGCAGCTCCTGCTGAGCGGCCTGCAATTCTCTTTGGGAGGCTTGCAATTCTCTTTGGGAGGCTTGCAATTCTCTCTGGGAGGCTTGTAGCTCCTGGATGGCTTGAATCAGCCACTGCTCTTGCTCAGGGGTCATGGTTGCTGAAGCACTACAGAATAAGGAAATCCTACCACTGCCAATTCTCCTCTCCCTCTGGGTGAGGGCCTCAGCAGCGCGGAGCGCTCGAACACCCCCTTGGGCCACCCAAAACAAAAACCCCTCTCTCTTTGGAAGAGGGGCTGGGGTTGAGGACGGAAATTCAAGCTCGATCAGTAAAGGGCTTCTTCTTGGTGGGTGATGATGGTGCAGTCGGAAGTAGGGTAAGCCACACAGGTCAGCACATAGCCCTGCTCGATCTGATCATCATCCAGGAAGGACTGATCGCTTTGATCCACCGTGCCGCTCACCAGCTTGCCGGCACAGGTCGAACAGGCACCGGCGCGGCAGGAATAGGGCAGCTCGATCCCTTGCTCTTCTGCCACGTCCAAAATGTATTCGTCATCCGGCACATCGATGGTGACGTTTAAGCCTTGCTCCTCGTTGATCAGAGTGACCTTGTAGGTAGCCATCCTGGTTGGGTCTCCAGAAAAAACATCCACTCCTCATCCTGCCACCCTTCTGCCCCGGATCAAGCATCCTTTTGTGAGGAAATAGGCAAATCTTCCGGTTTTTTCCAGGTGGATCCGCAAAAGCCGTGCCGGGCAAGGATTGTAAACTACCCGGCTCCGACCGCTAAGCGGTACGGAGCAGGCTTTCAGTAGCCCTGAGCCTGTTCTGCTCTACCAGAGAACAAAACAAGCCCGAACCTCTAGGCTGGTTTACGACAGCCCCCAAGAGCGCAATTACGTTTGCACCATTCAAGTCCGCATCTCCTTCCCATCCACAGTGCCCACACTTGAACGACTTGCCACTGCGGTAGGATTGCGCAGGATCGGGATGGATGTGTAAACACTTGTGACAGGTCTGCGACGTGTAGGCAGGCGGCACAAGAATCAGAGCAACCCCCGCACGCAGAGCCTTGTACTCCAGAAACTGACGTAGTTGGTAGAACGCCCAACTGTTGGCCCTGCGCCGCTCGGCTTTGCTGCGTGGCTGTTGATTGACCCTTTCCCGGATCCCTGTCAGGTCTTCCAGAGCAATAGCGCTGTTGGTAGCTTTTGCCCTAGAGACAATAGCTTTGGAGATGCGATGATTGACCCACACTTGAAAGCGTCTCTCCTTGCCAGACAGCCGTTGCAACAGTTCTCTGCATCTGCG
>NZ_JANSIN010000069.1:0-11277 GCF_047462115.1 Synechococcus sp. R50.1
CCAGGAACTTCTTGAGTTTTCTCTATCTCGTCAGTGCTCTCTTTTGGCTCAAATGAAAGATCAACACAACCTAGGGGAGTCCAGGTTGTCCCCACACACGTGGGGGTGAACCGCAGTTGCGACCGCTGGCCGGACGGCGTTCCTTGTTGTCCCCACACACGTGGGGGTGAACCGTCTCCGGGTATTGCTATGGGGGGTGTAGTAATCGTTGTCCCCACACACGTGGGGGTGAACCGTATGAACAAGGCGACAACAGACACCAAAGAGCTCGTTGTCCCCACACACGTGGGGGTGAACCGAAGGATGCTCTGCTGATGCCTAGGGCCTCTATTGTTGTCCCCACACACGTGGGGGTGAACCGTATAACCCAAAAGTATTTCAGGCTTGGCTGGCCGTTGTCCCCACACACGTGGGGGTGAACCGCATTCTTGCGGGTAGGGAAACACGAAAACTGCAGTTGTCCCCACACACGTGGGGGTGAACCGTATTTTCTTTCCCCCATAGCCTACCTACTCCACGTTGTCCCCACACACGTGGGGGTGAACCGCCCACAGCCGGCCCAAACGCCCAGAGCTGGCCCGTTGTCCCCACACACGTGGGGGTGAACCTCAAGCTGCTCGAGAAGCAGGAGGACGGCAGCGTTGTCCCCACACACGTGGGGGTGAACCGCACATCTTGGTCAAAGGGATTCTCTTTCAGCTGCGTTGTCCCCACACACGTGGGGGTGAACCGAGAATTGGAAGAATTGGGTTATGTCGGTTATATGTTGTCCCCACACACGTGGGGGTGAACCGGATCTGGGAATCGTCTCTATATCCCCATCCGACCGTTGTCCCCACACACGTGGGGGTGAACCGGGCGCCCTTTGGGCGCCGCTCCGCGGTCGAGACCGTTGTCCCCACACACGTGGGGGTGAACCGTTTGCTGCAGATACAGGTGACCAGGCTGCAGTAGTTGTCCCCACACACGTGGGGGTGAACCGTCCGTCGGCACTGTTCCCCCGGCCACCTTAACGAGTTGTCCCCACACACGTGGGGGTGAACCGCTGATTGCAGCAGTGCCCAACGACATGACTTTCGTTGTCCCCACACACGTGGGGGTGAACCGTACGACGGGCGCACCATCATGAGCACATGGAAGTGTTGTCCCCACACACGTGGGGGTGAGCGGATCTCTCGCCCGCCGCGGGCCAGCTCCACCAGCGTTGTCCCCACACACGTGGGGGTGAGCGGCAGAGAATTAAGACAATCTCATGTCTACCGGGATCCCTGAATGGGATGGGTAACACTGAAACTAGGTCGCAGAAGCGGCGCGTAGCGCAATCTCAAGGAGCCGAACATGAGCAAGAGCTTGCTGGAGCAATTGCGACAGATGACTGTCGTGGTCGCCGATACGGGTGATATCAACGCCATCGAGAGCTTTAAGCCTCAAGATGCCACCACCAACCCCTCATTGATCACGGCTGCAGCCCAAATGCCTCAGTATCAGGGCATTGTCGATGAGACCTTGCTCAAAGCTCGCCAAGAGGTGGGATCCAAAGCTGAGCCGAAAGCCGTGGTGGCCCATGCCATCGATCAATTGGCGGTAGCCTTCGGCGTGCGCATTTTGTCCATCATCCCTGGGCGTGTCTCGACCGAGGTGGATGCCCGCCTCTCCTACGACACGGAAGCTACGGTCGCCAAGGCCCGCCATCTGATCGAGCTGTACAAGGCAGCAGGAGCGGATCCCAGCCGGGTGCTGATTAAAATTGCCTCGACTTGGGAAGGGATCCGAGCTGCCGAGATCCTGGAAAAAGAAGGGATCCATTGCAACCTCACCCTGTTGTTTGGCCTACACCAGGCCATCGCCTGCGCCGAAGCGGGGGTGAAGCTGATCTCGCCCTTTGTGGGCCGCATCTTGGATTGGTATAAGAAACACACGGGCCGGGAGAGCTATCCCCCTGCCGAAGATCCGGGGGTGCAATCGGTAACCCAGATTTACAACTATCTGCGCAAATACGACTATCCGACCGAGGTGATGGGGGCCAGCTTCCGCAACATCGGGGAGATCATCGAGTTGGCCGGCTGTGATCTCCTGACCATCTCGCCCGCCTTGCTGGCGGAGCTGCAGAACACCGAGGGTTACCTGGAGCGCAAACTGGATCCGGAAAAAGCCAAGAAAATGGACATCCCGCGCCTGGTGATGGATCGAGCTACCTTCGACCAGATGCACCGGGAAAACCGCATGGCCTCAGAAAAGCTGGAAGAAGGGATCCAGGGCTTCTCCAAGGCGCTGGAGGTGTTGGAAAACCTGCTCACCGAGCGGCTACACAAGCTGGAGGGCAACAAAGTGGTGATTACCCATGCGGCCCAAGACGTGTTTCGCGTCTACGACCTGGATGGGGATGGCTACATTACCCGCGAGGAATGGATGGGGGCGGATCGCGTCTTCGATGCCCTCGACACCAACCAAGATGGCAAGATCACCCCGGAAGAAATGTTGGTAGGGCTGGGGGCAGCGGTTTACCTGAGGTAGGATGCTTCCCCACTCCCAAAATCCGACCCAAGGCCCCAAGGGGGAGCGCTTTCGCCACATCGGAGATGGGGTTGCCGCCCTGGAGGCACAAGCCCGCCTGTGGATTGCCCAGCGTTTGCAGGGGATCCCTTACAATCCGCCACCGGGGCCGACAGCCAGGCAGGTGCTGCATTGGATCGAGACGGATCTGCTCCCTCGCCTGCAGCAAACTCCCCAGGAGCTGGATCACCTGCTCCAGGGGCTAAACGGCGGCTACGTGCCCAGCGGCGCTTCCGGCGCCCCCACCCGAGGCCGGGTGGATGTGTTGCCCACGGGGCGCAACTTTTACTCGGTGGATATCCGCGCCATTCCCACCCCAACGGCCTGGCAAATTGGCGCGCGAGCGGCAGAGCGGGTGGTGGAGCGCTACGTGCAAGAGCAAGGGGAGTACCCCCGTCGTCTGGGGCTATCCGTCTGGGGAACTTCCACCCTGCGCACCGGCGGCGACGATTGGGCCGAAGCCCTGGCCCTGCTGGGGGTGAAACCCCGCTGGGATGGGGGACGGGTGGTGGATATCGAGATCCTGCCCGTGGCCGTTTTGGGGCGTCCTCGGGTGGATGTGACCTTGCGCATTTCCGGCTTCTTCCGCGATGCCTTTCCCAACTTGATTGCCCTGTTTGACCGAGCTGTGCAGGCCGTGGCCGATCTGGAGGAGCCGGAAGCCGATAACCCCTTGCGAGCTCAGGTGTTGGCCGATACTGACTACTGGCAACAGCAGGGGATCCCACCGCAAGCAGCAGCGGAGCGGGCGCGGCTGCGCATCTTCGGCTCCAAGCCGGGGGCCTATGGGGCCGGCCTACAGGGGCTGATCGAGGCGCAAAACTGGGAAACAGAAGCGGATCTGGCCCGCGCTTACCTCAACTGGAGCAGCTACGCCTACCGGGCTGAGGCTGAAGGACAACCCGCCCCCGAAGCCCTGCGGCGGCAATTGGCCCACCTGCAAATTGTGCTCCACAACCAAGACAACCGCGAGCACGACCTGCTGGACTCCGATGACTACTACCAGTTTCAAGGGGGGATGGTGGCGGCAGTGCGGGCACTCCAGGGCCGCAACCCCCAGATCTACTTTGGGGATCACGCCCGCCCCCACAACCCTAAAATCCACACCTTGGCAGAAGAAATCGACCGGGTCTATCGCTCCCGCGTGATCAACCCCAAGTGGATTGCCGGTGTTATGCGCCACGGCTACAAAGGCGCTTTCGAGATGGCCGCCACCCTGGACTATCTCTTCGCCTACGATGTCACTACCCACGCTGTGCCGGATTTCATGTACGCAGGGCTGGCCCGCGCCTACCTATTGGATCCCCAAGTCCAGGAGTTCCTGCGATCCCACAACCCTTGGGCGCTGCGGGACATGAGCGAGCGACTGCTGGAAGCCCACCAGCGGGGCTACTGGCAAGAGCAGGCCCCAGAGCTGCTGCCCCAGATCGAAGCCTTGATGCTGGAGATGGAAGCCTACCTGGAATCCTGCCCCCCTGTGGCGAAAGAAGGTTAAGTTCTGCTAAGCTTTTCTCATCCAAACCAGTTGTGGAGGGATCCCAGGCCATGAGCAAAGCCGAGCTGTTGCGGGAGATTCTGGGGCCGCTGCTGGAAGACTACCGCTACTGGTTTGAGCGTTCTCGCCGCTTTTTGCAGGAAGAGACCCTGGAATTGATCAGCCCAGAGGAGCAACAGTCCTTGCTGGAACAGGTTCTGGCCGCTCAAGCGGAGCTACAGGTGGCCGAAGCGCTTTATCAGGCGTCCGATCAAGAGGTTGGCATCGACCCTGGGCTGATGGCAAAATGGCATCGCCTGCTGATGAAATGTGCCGAATTGGGCCGTCGATTTCGCCAGATTCACCCCTCCTCTGACCTGTGATGCTGCAGATTCTCTACCTCATCGCTTTTGTGGCCATTGCCTTTTTGGCCCTGCGCAACTTGGTTGCCAATGTCATCACGTTGGGCGTGGAAGAGCGCAAGACCTCTCCCCGTCGCGCCCGCCAGCGGATCCCTCACCCAGAGCTGCTGGATGAAGATGGCAACCTCACCGAAGAGCCTCTGCTGGTGATTCGCTCGGCCAGCTTGGAAGAAGCCCGCAGCCGTTTGGAAGATCTCTATTCCGGCTCGCCGGACGAAGACTAGGGGAGTTTCTTGGGCTTCCTCTCTTGGAGGGGCTGCAGTAGCCTGGAAAGGTGCCGTGCGCCATCTGCCCAAGCGTCTGGTGGGCAAGTCAACCGAGATGGGATCCGACTTCAACGTGGAAGCCGTACTGGAAGCGGTGCTCAGCAAGCTGAAGGTTTTGGCGGAAACGGGACAAACCTTTGGCCAGCCGATCACCATTGGCGAGACGATCATCGTCCCCTACATGTCCCTACATTTCGGCTTGGGTGGGGGAGGGGGCAACTTCGGCAAAACTGCTTCTGGCTTTCGCGGCAACGGCGGGGATCCGGCCAGCCTGTTCGGGGGAGCAGGGGGCGGGGTGCGCATCGAGCCGGTTGGCTTTCTGGTGATTCGGGGGGAGCGGGTGGAGCTGCTGACCACCGCCCAGAAGCCCGACCAGTGGAACCAACTCAGCGAGGCCTTGGTACCCCTGTTGCAGCAGTGGCTGCAGACTCGTGCCGGGATCCCATCCGACCGGCCCGGCTAGCCGCGAATGTGAAGGCGGGATCCCTGGGGAGAGGGCTGTACCTCGATGCGGTGGGGGAAAGCATCCTGCAGGCTGGGGATGTGGGTGATCACCAAAATGCAGGCAAAGTCGGGGGCGATGGCGTTGATGGCGGCCAGCAGTTGGGCGCGTCCGGTGGCATCCTGGGATCCAAACCCCTCGTCGATGAGCAGCGTTTGCAGATCGGATCCCGAGCGCTGGGTGAGCAGGCGGGACAGGGCCAGGCGAATGGCGAAGTTGATGCGGAAGGCTTCTCCGCCGGAGTAGGTCTCGTAGGGGCGGGTGCCGTGGGGATCGGCGATGAGAATGTCGAGGGTGTCGCAAGAGCTCCGTCCGGCTACCGAGAACAGCTTGGCCGGTGAGCAATAGCGTCGCCCGGAGCGCTGGGTTACAAATTGCAGGTGCAGGCGGTGTTGGGTCAGGCGGGCCAAGATCTGGTTGGCCTGGGCTTCCAGCTCCGGCAGGACATTTTCGACGATCAGGGCGGGGATGCCGTTGCGACCATAGGCATTGGCCAGCTCTTGGTACACCTGCTGCTGGCGGCGGGCCTGCTGCAGTTGTTGTTCCAGCTCGGCTTGCTCCGCCTGCTGTTGAACCGCCTGTTGTAGCCGTTGCTGGGCAGCCCCTATCTGAGACAGCACCTCATCCAGTTGCCGGCGGCGCTCCTGCAGGGTTTGGCGGATCTCTTGTAGGCGGGCTGAGGAAACGCTGGGTTGCTCGGCCAGTTGTCGGTGAAGCTGTTCCAGCTCTTGGGTGGCTTGGGCAAAGTGCTGGCGGCTTTCCTGCAGGCGTTGGGATAGGGCTTGGGTGCGGGCTGCCACCTCCGGCAGTTCCTGGCGGGCCACCTGGAGGGCTTGCAGGCGCGCGGGCCAGAGCTGCGCTTGGGCCAGTTCGGCTTTCACCTGCTGGTGCAGGGATCCATCGTAGCCCAGGTGGTTTAACGCCTGTTCCACCTGAGCCAACCGCTCCGCCAGGGGAGAATCCGATCGCGCTAGCGGGACGGAGTCCTTGGATCCCACCTGTTGCAGGGTTTCCAGTTGTGCCTGTAGGGAGGCGATTTGCTCCCATAGGTGAGAGCGGCGCTCCTGGGCCTTGCGGAGTTCCTGAGAGCGGCCCAGTGCCCAGCGCCAGCGCTCCAGTTCTCCCCGTTGTAGGGCGTGCTCGCGCTCGTCATAGCCCAGTTGTTGCAGGGCCTGCTGGATCTGCTGGAGCTGTTGCCGAGCTTCTTGAGCGTAAGCTTCCCGGTCAAGGATTTCCCTCAACTCTGCCGCTTCTGCTTGCCAGAGCTGGATTTGCCGGCGGCGTTCCTGCTCGGCTTCCCACTGCTGTTGCAATCGCCCTTGCAGATGCAGGCGCTCATCCCAGGTGGCCAGTTCTTGGCTGAGACGGCGGTATTCTGCTTGCAAGAGTTCAATCTCCCGGTCGGCCACCGCCAGTTGTTCGCGGATAACAAACAGTTCGCCGGCAATTTCCTCTTGACGCTCGCGGTGTTTTTTCAGCACCACATCCCGCAGGCGCGGGCTGAGGGGACGGGCGCAGAGGGGGCAAGTCCAGTTGCGACGGCGTTGCGGAGCCATAAAGCCGGATCCCTGCGGCTCTGCTGTCGGCGTTGCAGGGGGTGGCTCGGCAGGCTGGCCGACAGAAGATAGGGCCGGGGATCCCTCCTCTTGTTCTGCTGCCTCCTCGACAAGGGCTGTCACTCTTGCCAAAGTGGGGGTGACCTGATCTCGTTCGCTGCGCGGAGCACTTTGAGCGGAAAACACCTCTTGACCTTCCTCCCAGGTGGTCACCAACAGGCGGCAGCGTTCTTCTTCCTGTTGCCACTGTTGCTGGAGAACCCGCTGGCGTTCCTGGAGCTTTTGCACGAACAGCCGCCGTTCTTGGACTTTTTCCAACACCCGCTGCTGGTAGAGACGCCGTCGCTCCAGCTCTGCCAAGGCGGCCTCTCCTTCGGCGATTTTCTGCTCCAGTTGCTGCTGCTGTTGGGCTAGAGTTTCCTGGCTTTGTAGTTGCTGGCTGAGAAGCTGAACGCGGGCTTGCAGGCGTTCCCGCTCGCGGCGGATTTGCTCTTGCCAATGCTGTTGCTGCTGGAGAAGGACGGCGGCTTGAGCTTGGGCTTGGTTCAGGGCCTGGAGACGCTCTTGAGCTTGCTGGTAGTGGCGCAGGCCGATTTCGATGCGCTCCTGTTCTGCCAGCAATTGGGCATCGGCTTGGGCCTGGGCTTGGCAGGTGGCCAACTCCTGTTGCAGCCGTTGCATCTTGCGCAGTTGCTGCTGTTGCTGCTCTGCTTGCTGGGCTTGCAGCTTTTGGCGTTCTTGGAGCAGATGCTGCTGTTGCTCGAAGAGGTGGTGGAGATGGCGATCTTGGGCCATCAGGGCTTGGTAGCGTTCGTAACCCGCCAGGATGTCTTCACTCTGGGCGATCAGCTCTTCCAACTGGAGCAGGTGCTGTCGCTGGGCACGCCACTGTTGCTCGGTGTGCTGTAGGTTGGTGCCGAGCTTTTGCAAGTGTTGGGTAAGGTGTTGGTGGCGCTCCTGCAGGATGCAGCGATGTTCGTAGAGGCGCTCTAGGGCTTGCAATTCCTGCTGTTGCTGGGCTAGGAGCTGCTGCAGATGAGTTTGTCGTTGTTGGAGTCGCTCCAGCTCGGCTTGGATTTGGCCAACGTGGGCCTGTTGTTGGTTGAGCTGCTGCAGGCGCTCTTGGAGCAGATCGGCTTTGAGTTTGGCACTGCGCGCCTGTTCCCGGCAGCGGTCGGCCAGCAAATCGTACTGCCCCAACTTGAGCATGTCGGCCAAGATCTGCTTGCGCTCGCCGGGACGCTTCAGAGTGAAGGCATCTGCTTGTCCTTGTCGCAGATAGGCGGAGTGAATAAAGGTCTCGTAGTCGAGGCTGAGCTGACTTTGAATGGCCTGTTGGGTGGCGCGCATGCCGCGGCGGGTCAAGCTACGCCAGCGAGGTTGGCCGTCGGTTTCTCCGGTTTGAATTTGCCACTCCAGGGATCCCTCGCCCGATAGATGACGGCTGCGCAGGATGCGGTAGGTTTGTCCTCGGGAGCGGTAGATCACCTCTACCCAGGCTTCGCTGGCCCCCTTGCGGATGAGATCGCTGTCATTGCTAGCCCGGCTTTGCCCCCAAAGGCCCCAGGTGAGGGCGTCGAGCAGGGCGGACTTGCCTGCCCCATTGGGGCCACAGATACAGGCGGTGTGGATCCCGCGCAGATCCAAAACGGCGTGAGCGTAACAGAGAAAATTGTGCAAGGTTAGGCGAACCGGGATCACGGAAAACTCTGAGGGGCTCTGGTTGCCAGAAAAAATGGGGTTGAATTATTTAATCCAGAGTATCGCGATAGCGGTGCGGAGCATCTTGAAGTTCTTGGCAGGATCCCAAGTCTTACCTACTTTTTGGGGTCGCGTTGGTGGCGCAGAGCGCTTGGGAGATGCCCCTACTTTTGGGAATAAGCTGCTGGCCTGGGATCCGATTGCATTAGCCGCTGACACAGTTGGGCAATCTGGGTGGGGCTAGCCTCATCCAGCCAGCGGTGAAAGGCTTGGGATTCCTGAAGGCGGCCCATCAGCAGCGTGGGGATCTGCTCCGGACTGTCCAGTTCCGCCAGCCACTGCCGGGGAAAGCCGGTTGCCGCAGCCAGCTCGTCGGGATCCCGTTGGCCTGCCTGCCACTGTTGCATCAGCCAGTTGACTCGGGCGGGGATCTGCTCCCAGGGGGAGGCAGAAGCGGCCAGGATCAGGGTTCGGGGCTGTACCTGTTGCAGCAGTTGTGCCAAGTCCGCCGGTAGCCAGGGCCAGCGGGCCAGTACCAGCTCTTTCCCTTTGGGTGGTGGAACAAAGTTCTCGGCCTCCTGCCCGTCGTAACAGATGGCCCCCTGCTGCGAATCCGGCAGGGGTTTCTGCCGAAAATCTTGGATCTGTAGGCGAGGGGCGGAAATGGTGGGTGCCTGCCACTCTCCCGCAGGGCGCACCGCCAGCACTTTGCCCTGCCAAGGCTGTCTGCCCCGGTCATCCGCCTCCAACTGTAGGGCGATGTCCAAAGCCTGGCATTTTTGCCAGCGCTCCAGCTCTTCTCCGGCTTGCCAAAACCACAGGGTACGGGATCCCAGCTCAAACTTCAGGTGGCGACCATTCTGAGAAATCCCCAACTTAACGCTGCCGCAGCGAACATTCATCAGGGCTACGACGGGGTTGGGGTTGCCGTGCCCAAAGGGCTGCAGAAGCTGCACCTGCCGATACACCTCATCCAGCTCTGCCACCCCGTCCCGGCCCTGAGAGGCCAGAAGCTCCCAATCGATGACGATCTCCACTGCTAAGGTGCGAGCCTGGTGATCTGGGCTGACCCGCGCGGCCAGCTCCCGCCGCAAAGCCAGTTGTACGGCGGCCAGGCAAGAGAGAGCCACTTGGATCCCGGCTGCCATAGGGTGTCCACCTCCCCCCAGCAACAGGGGGCGCACAGCCTCGATGGCCTCCACCAGGTTCACCCCCGGCAGGGAACGGCCCGACCCATAGCCCCGTCCCGCCGCTTCGTCTTTGGCGATCAACACCGTTGGGCAGTGGTACTGCTCCACCAAGCGCGCCGCCGCGATCCCCAGAACCCCTGGGTTCCAGCCGGCTTCGGCCAAAACAATGGCTCCTTCTCGGGCCAGATCCATGCTCTCCACCTGTTGGCTGGCCTCTTGGATCACCTGCTGGGTGAGGTGCTTACGCTCCTCATTGAGGGCAACAAAGTGCTGCACTAAGGCCTGGGCACGCTCTGGATCAGGGGTGGTCAGCAGCTCCACCGCCAGGCTGGCATCTTCCAGACGGCCAATTGCATTCAGCTTGGGAGCAAGGCGAAAGCCAACATCTTGGGCTGTTGGCAGCACGGATCCCTTGGGTTGGGCCTGATCCAACAAGGCCCGCAGCCCCAGCCGCTGGGTATTGGCCAGCACCGGCAGGCCCCGCTGCACCAAGTAGCGGCACTCCCGCTGCAACACCGCCACATCGGCCACAATTCCCACCGCCACCAAATCCAGGTGCTGCTCGACACCAGGGATCCCTAGGGCTTGGTAGAGCGCCTCCGCCAACTTGTAGGCCACTCCCACCCCCGGCAAGAAGCGCAGCGGATGTTCAGCCGGCAATCGCAAGGGGTTGACCACCGCATAGGCAGCGGGCAAGGGATCTGGCAGCATGTGGTGATCCGTCACGATCACATCCACCCCTTGGGCTTGGGCCATGGCAATTTCGGCGGTATTGCCCATGCCGCAATCCACCGTCAGGATCACTTGACAGCCCTGGGCCAGCACCTGCTGCAGCCGTTGAGGGTTGAGGCCGTGCCCTTCGGTACTGCGCAGCGGTATGGTGAACTGGACTCGGAAGCCCAAGGGTTGTAACGCCGAGAGCAGAAGACTGGTGCTGGTGACACCATCGCAGTCAAAGTCCCCCCAAATGCACAGGGTCTCTCCCCTTTCCCGCGCCTGTAGCAGCCGTGCCACCGCCCGCTCCAGATCCGGCAGGGATCCCGACGGTGTGGGGGAATAGTGTTCGGGATCCGCGAAGGCCCGCGCTTGCTCCCAAGTGTGCAGACCCCGCAGGGCCATCACCTTGGCCGCATACTTGCCGTATTCCCGGCTCAGTTGCGGATTGAACTGGGGGGGAGTGGGCAGCAGCTCCCAGCGGTGCGGAGTATCTTCGCGCCAGCCGTAATCCATGCAAGCTAGGCCGACCCCTTGGCCGACAAGAGTAGAACTTCTCAGGAGCCTATCAAAAACGGCCCAGGGGGGAAATGGATCCCAGAGGAAAGGGCTGGGGATGATGGGCTACCTTGAACCCTACTGGCAGCAGTGAGAAGCCACACAGCAGGCGGAAGGGTGCTCGTGATTGTGGGTGGCACAGGCTTCGCTGCAGTAGAGTTGGCCTTCGTAGCGATAGCCTTGGCTGCTCTCGAAGCTGCAGTTGCAGTGTTCACAGGCGCAACGGACAAGGGTGCTGGTGGACATGATTTTTTTCTCCTTCTTTCCTAGGTTGTGTTGATCTTTCATTTGAGCCAAAAGAGAGCACTGACGAGATAGAGAAAACTCAAGAAGTTCCTGGC
>NZ_JANSIN010000070.1:0-9655 GCF_047462115.1 Synechococcus sp. R50.1
GCAAGATAAAAGCCGCCCTGGTCGCGTCAGCGGGCCGTAGGCCTTAGGGCGGGGCTTTAGACCCAGTTTTTTGGTAACTGTTCCGGGGTGGGACGGGCAGGGGTGTCAATCACCGTGTGCTGAAAGCCTGTGGGCGTGGGAGTGGTGGGATCCCCGGCCAATACCTTGATAGGAAAGGATGATCCCCGTTCTGCCCAGCGAGAGGCCGAGCGATTGGGATCGGCGTCGATCAACAGGGCCATCCCCGACCCACCCGCAGGAGCTGCCCCTTGTTTTTGCTGAAGGTAGAGGGCCAAATGCACCGCTGTAGTGGTTTTGCCCACGCCCCCTTTGAACCCCAAGACCGCGATATTCATCTGCCACACACCCTCCCACCCTGGTTTTACTGCCCAGTTGCGCAGGCGGCAAGAGGCTAAAGTGGGCATTGGGGTCTTGGGGCAAATCGGAAGAGCCGGGCGCGGGGGGAAGCGTTCCCGGTTCCGCAATCTTTAGGCTTCGCCGGTAGGATATCCTTGGCTGGCATAACCGGCTGGCTTTGGAGAATCTGACCATGCCTCATCTCTCGCGATCCCATTCCTCCTTGGGCTTGGCTCGCTCTTGGTCTATTCCGCTGGGGTTGTGTCTGGCCCTGAGCATAAGCGCCTGTGGCGGCGGGGGTTCCAGTCGCCCGCTTCCCCCAGTCTCAGCTCCTCCCACAGGACGAATTGAGGGATCCCATTTCGACGATCTCAACGGCAATGGGCTGCGGGATCCGGGGGAGCCGGGGCTGCCGGGCATCGCCACCTTTTTGGACTTAAACGGCAATGGCCGCCTCGACCCGGGGGAGCCCAGCACCGTCAGCGATGCCAGCGGTAACTTTCGCTTCTCCAACTTGCCCCCTGGCACCTACCGCGTCACCGCCCTTTTGCCCCCAGGGCGAATCTTCACCACGCCGCGCTCAGGCTTGGGGCTGGAGCGGATTGTGGGCGGCAGACCTGCTCCCGAAGGGGCCTTTCCCTGGATGGTGGCCTTGCTGAACGCGGCTGAGCCGGATCCCTTTCGAGCGCAGTTTTGCGGCGGATCCCTGATCGCGCCGGAGTGGGTAGTTACCGCTGCCCATTGTTTTTTCGACGAACAAGGCAAGCAGGTAGTGAGTGCCCAAAATCTGGATCTGCTGTTGGGTACCAACCGCCTACAAATCGGCGCCGGTCAACGCATTCGCGCCGCGCAAATTGTCCTCAACCCCGGCTACAACCCCCAGGTGGGGAAACTTGGGGGGAACGACATTGCCCTGGTGCGCCTTTCTCGGCCAGTGGCTCTGGCCACCCTGCCGCTGGTGCAGCCCAACCAAACCAACCTGACAGCCCCCGGCACTGCCGCCACCATCCTCGGCTGGGGAGCCACCTTCCCCCGCGCCCTGGATCAAGAGCCCAGCGGCTTTCCCCGAGATTTGCAGCAGGCCACCGTTCCCATCGTCTCCAATGCGGTGTGCAACGCGCCCCAATCCTACAATGGCAACATTTTAGATACCATGCTCTGCGCCGGCTTTCCTCAGGGGGGAGTCGATGCGTGTCAGGCTGATAGCGGTGGGCCTTTGATTGTGTCCAGTGGCACGGGTTTTGCCCTGGCCGGAATCACCAGTTTTGGCATCGGCTGCGCCCAGCCCAATTTCTATGGGGTGTATACGCGGGTGTCTAGCTTCGCCGGTTTTGTGCAATCGGTAATCGGCAGTGCCCCCAGCCCAACTCCAGCACCACCCTCCCCTCCACCCCCCACCGGGACAACTGCTTCATTCGTTGTCAATTTGAGGGAAGGTGAGGTGGTTGCGGGGCTCAACTTTGGCAGCCGGCTACAGTGAATAGGAACTGTAGCAGCAAGCAGCGGGGCGGAGATGGTTTAGGATAGGGATCCCTGTTGTAACCGAGTCCATCCCATTGATTGACGGAGGAGATGTCTTGCTTATGACCCAAGTGACGATTGGCGAAAACGAAGGGATCGAATCGGCGCTGCGCCGCTTCAAGCGCCAGGTTTCTAAGGCGGGCATTTTGCGGGATTTGCGCAACCATCGGCACTTTGAAACCAACCTAGAAAAGCGCAAGCGCAAAGCGGTGGCCGTCCGGCGCAACCGCCGCAAGTCCATGGCCTAGGCTACTGCCGACACTCGGAAATCTGAACCCCTCTGAACAGGGCTTGTGGCCTTGCCTGAGGTTCTGACGTTAGTTTCTCGGAATCTGGGTTGGGCCAGCCTGCAGGGATCCGCTCAACACGTTAATTTCCAGCATCAGTTCTTCGCCAACATAGCTCTCGGGCAAAGGAGCAAAGGGGGCTGAGCGCTGGATGGCACTGAGCACGGCTGCATCCAACAGGGGATCTTCTGAGGGGGTTTGCAGGCGCAGTTCCCGCAGGGATCCCTGTCGATCCAGACGCACCTGCACCACCGTTACGTAGGATCCGGATGCTCGCCGTACCATCCAGTGTTGGCGAACCCTTTCTTGGAATTGAGCCAAGTAGTCTCCCCAATCCGGATCGGCGGTGGCATTGAGGCTGGGTGGGCCTGCCCGCGAGGACTCGATCCCACTGGTGCGACCGAAGTCGGAGTTGTGGGATCCGGTAGGAAAAGTCGGGGGCAAGGTGGGAGAAGGCTCTTCCAACGGGGCTGCGATCGGCTCTGGAGAGGGCAAAGTTGGATGCGGATCCGCTGGAGCCGACAGGTAGGGTTGTGGCAAAACCTCAGGAGAACTTGCTGCTCTTTCGGGTTGAGGCTTGAGGGATTGAGCAGGAGAGATCTGAGCCGATTTGGTCTCCACTGCTGCTGCCGAGGAGGTAGCCAGTAGGCTTTGCAGATGCTGACGATAGTCCTGCAGTTGCTGGCGCTGTGGAGAGGACAGAGGCCAGTGATCCAGCCATTCTTCCGTCAGATGTAGCGCCTCCGCCCAATTGTGATCGGCAACTGCCTGCTCCAGAGCTGCTAAACCCGCTGACAGATTTTCTAACCTGGCCTTTGGCTGCTGCTGAGGAGAGGCAGAGTCGCGGTTGGGTTGGGGCACCTCAAGCTCCCTTGGGGATGGGGGGAGGATCCCAGGGACAGGACTCCCTGCGGCTGAGGCGAGCAGAGGCTGTGCCGTTGCAGAAGTGACCTCTACCCATTCACCTGGACTGGCCACTTGCGACTGCCGCACCGATACATCGTCCCAGGGTTCAGAGACACCGGACTCACGGGCGGAGACGGGCGCAATCCACTGCGGCTCTGGGGGCGGCTCATCCGCCATCTCCACCCACTGAAAGGAGATTATCTCCTCCTCCGGGATCCCAGGCCGCCAACCCATCCAGCTCATCGCCATGAAATGCAACGCGATGAAATGCAACCCTGCCGAGAGCACGTTGGCCAGCCCCAGGCGCCAAGGTAAGGAGCGGCGTTCCTGCTGTCGTTCTTGTTGAGAACGGCTGAGGCGGGGCTCTGGATCCACCTCTCCGTCTGTCAAGCAATTTGCCTGGCTCTCAGCAGCCGGTTCTGGTTTGGGGGAGGTGGACTCTGCAGTAGGTTGGGCCGGGATCCCTGTGTTACGGAGATCTCGGTTGGGGTTCAATTCGTTTTGCACCTTTCCACCTCTCCCCACAGCCACATGCCAACAGAAGCCCACTGACACTTTTCTACTGTCAGAGGATCGCACAGTGCGTATCCTGGAGGGCACCTGGTTTATGCCTTTTGGTCGCAAGCTCAAAATCACCTACCCCAACGGCCTCATCCACATCATTTTCACAGCGGCTACCCCCATCGACGACCAAACCTCGCAGGTGGTGCAATTCTGTTTACGCAACGATTCGGAAGCAGAGGTGAGTGCTGAGAGTATCATCGCCTTCGATCGGCAGGTGACCCTTGAGGATCAACGGGTTCTGGAAAGCACCGACTATGACGTTCCCCTCGATATCAAGGCGGAGCAGCACATGTTTACCGATAAACCCAGCATCGTCATGCGTCGCAAGCTGGCTGCCCTCTTGAAAGCTCACGGAGAGGTGGAAGCGCGGCGGAGCAGGGATCCCGAACCCACGCCAATGGTCGGTCAGACCCAAAAGAGGGGCCGGAGCAGCCCCCCTTGGGTTTGAGAGTCTTGATTAGATTCCTCGTCAGAGCAGGGAGAGGCGCTCTCCTCGTAACTGGAACTACTTGATCTTGACGGTGGCGCCGGCTTCTTCCAGCTTCTTCTTGATGTCGTTGGCTTCCTCTTTGGCAACCCCTTCTTTGACGGGTTTGGGAGCCGCCTCGACCAGATCTTTGGCATCCTTCAGACCCAAGCCGGTCAACTCGCGCACCACCTTGAGGATGGCGATCTTCTTGTCGGCTGGCACAGCCTCGAGGATGACATCAAAGGCAGTTTGCTCTTCCACCGGCTCAGGGGCTGCCGCCGGAGCTGCCGCCGCCGCTGCCACAGGAGCTGCCATGACCATGCCGCCGGCTGGGGCTGCTGCACTGACGCCAAAGGTTTCCTCGATGGCTTTCACCAGCTCGGAAGCTTCCAGCAAGCTCAAGGCTTTCAACTCTTCCAAAATCTTTGCAACGCGCTCTGAAGACATGATGGTTTCTCCTTGGGGGTAACAGAATCGATACACAGGTTTGGGCTGATGAACTGAAGCCCTTTATGCGGCCTCCTTGTCGGCAATGGCCCGGATGGCCCGCCCCAGAGAGGCTGGGATCTCGTGGATACCGCGCGCCACTTGCGTGGGCACAGCATTGAGCCCGACCGCCAGGCCGGTGGCCACCGACTTGAGGCTGCCCGCCACTTGGGCCATGAGCACTTCCTTGGGCGGTAGCTCGGCGATGGCCTTGGCCTGCTCCAAGGTCAGGGATAGCCCTTCAATGCCAGCACCGCGGAACTCGGTTTTCTTGGTTTGCTTGGCAAAATCTTGATACGCCTTCAGGGCGGCTGAAATATCGCCCCGAATCAAGATAAAGGCCGTCAGCCCCGCCAAAAAGGGAATGATCCCTGCCCAAGCTTTTTGGTCGGCGATGGCTCGCCGCATCAGGGTATTCTTAACAACCATGCAAACCGAATCCGACTTGCGCAGCTCTGCCCGCAGTTGGTCCATCTCCGCAACGGTCAGCCCCTTGTAGTCGATCACCAGCACCATTTGGCTGGCCTGCAGCAGGGATCGGACTTTATCGACGATCTCCGCTTTCTTCGCTAAAGGTTGCTTGCCCATGCGCTCACCTCCTTTGTTGTCAATGGTCACCCAGGGTTAACGGGTGGTGAATCTGGGTTCTGCCAAACAGAATGCGTCCCAGCCGTGGCCGAGACGCATGGAGATAAGCGCACCCTCAAAAGCGATCCAAGAAGGGATCCCTTTGAACTTCGCTCAAACCTCGGCAGGACATTAAGCCCGCGGGCACCTGCTGTCTTCGGCTTGCTATTCAACTGGGGAAAAACGCTCTGCCGGGATCCTCCTCCAAATTCACTCACTCAAACCCTTTTCAACCCATCGCAGCGCCGAAGCCAGGCTTAGGTCGCCAACTTCAGCTCCCGCAGGGCATTGATATCAACCTCAATCGAGGGGCCCATTGTAGCAGAAACGTGTAGGGTTCGCCAATACTTGCCCTTGGCTCCAGAGGGACGGTTGCGATCGATGGACTCCTGCACTGCCTTTAGGTTCTCCAGCAGAGCTTCGACGGGGAACTTGCACTTGCCGAAGATCAAATGCACAATGCCGGTGCGATCCGCCCGGTACTCCAGCTTGCCGGCCTTGAACTCCTTAATCGCTTGGGCCAGATCCATGGTTACCGTTCCCCCCTTGGGAGAGGGCATGAGGCCGCGCGGCCCCAACAGCCGCCCCAGCTTAGCCACCTGGGGCATCACATCGGGGGTGGCGATCAGAAGGTCAAAATCCATCATGCCCTTGCTGATTTCCTCGATCAGGTCTTCATAGCCAACCCGATCCGCCCCTGCATTTTGGGCCTCCACCACTTTCTCGCCGCGGGCAATCACCGCCACTCGGATTTCTTGGCCGGTGCCCCTGGGCAAGACTACAGTGGTGCGCAGTTGTTGGTCGGCGTACTTGGGATCGATCCCCAGGCGGATGTGAACCTCTGCCGCCTCCTCAAATTTGGCGGTGGCCGTCTCCTTCATCAGGGCCAAAGCGGCTTCGGGAGCATAGGCAATGGGCTTCACCTTCTCCCGCAAAGCCTGCATACGTTTGGAAAGTTTTCGAGCCATCGTTTCTCCTCGGGGTACTGACGAGAACTTCTCTCCCCCACAGTGGTTTGCTAGAACAACTTTTTCAAGACCGTGAACACCTCAGACCGGGCAAGGGATCCCTCCATCAATCCACCACCGTCACCCCCATGCTGCGAGCAGTTCCGGCAATGATTTTCATGGCCGCCTCCACATCGTGGGCATTCAAATCCGGCAGCTTCTGCTCGGCGATCTGGCGCAGTTGAGCTCGGGTCAGGGATCCCACCTTGGTTTTGTGGGGCTCGCTGGAGCCAGACTCAATGCCCAGAGCCTTCTTGATCAACACCGAAGCCGGCGGCGTCTTGAGGACGAAGGTAAAGCTGCGATCCTCGAAGATGGAGATTTCAACAGGCACCACCATCCCGGCCTGATCCGCCGTCTTGGCGTTGTACTCCTTACAAAAGGCCATGATGTTGACCCCGTGTTGACCCAAGGCTGGGCCAATGGGGGGAGCGGGGGTGGCCTTGCCCGCCTGAATGGCCAACTTGACCACGGCCACCAACTTCTTAGCCATGAAACGCAGTTACACCTCTTTTCGCACTTGACCAAACTCTAATTCTACCGGGGTATCGCGCCCGAAAATCGAGATTAACGCCTTGAGCTTGCCCCGTTCTGGGCTGACCTCCACCACCTCGCCGTAGAAACCCTGGAAGGGGCCGGACAGCACCTCGATGCGATCCCCAGGGGCCATGTCGATTTTGAGGGGCACTTCCTCCACCTCGACGCTGCTGAAGATGCGCTGGACTTCGCTTTGGCTGAGGGGACGCGGTGTAACATGCCCCCGACCGCGACCGTAGGCCCGCTTTTCTTCGGTGCCGACAAAGTTGATCACGTTGGGGGTTGTTTTCACCACCATCCAAGTGTCGTCGTTCATGTCCATGCGCACCAGGACATAGCCGGGAAAAATCTTCTCCTCTTGCTCCTGGCGCTTGCCGGATCGATCCAGCTTGAAGCCCGTCCGCTTCGGGATCACCACCTCGACAATTTGATCCGCCACATCCAAAGCAGCCGCCCGTTGCATCAGGGTGCTCTTCACTTTGTTCTCGCAGCCTGAGGCCACCTGCACGGCGTACCAGCGCAGGTTGCGACGCTCTTGACCTTCCCCCTCGTCTGGTTCCGGGATCGCGTCTGCAGGCTCAAAGTGCTCCACACGGCCCCCACGACGTTTTCGCTGCTGCTCTGGCCTCATCACCTCACATCCTCCCTGTAGCCATCCTTGAACATGACTCTCTTGCCCCTCAGGACAGAACATCACAAGAACAGCTGAGTGGCTACCCAAGCAAACACTTGATCGACCAGGTAGATGAAGGAAGCAAAAGCCAACACAATCAGTAAGACCCCTACCGACTCGCCGATCAATTGCCGGCGGCTCGGCCAAACAATCTTGCTTAATTCTGTGCGGGTCTCTTGAATAAAACCCGGGATCCCTTTGGGTGCGGTGGAACTGTCTTTGGAGTGACCCCGGCTGGCGGGATCCAAACGCTGTTCCGTATCGGCTTTGCTGGAGGGGGTGCTCTTAACCACGGCGGTGTTCTCCTAATGGATCCCGAAAACGGTGTACCGCATTTCAGCAGGCACGGGATCGGCTTTGCGATCCTAACAGATTTACCGGGAATGGGATCCAACCTTAGGGAGTGGGGGTGGGCTCAGGTGCCAAGGAACCGGGAGAAAGCGGGAGGGAGCGGCGGCGGGATTGGTTAAATTGCTCCACAGCAGCATCAACGCTGGCCTTGCCGTCCCAGCGGGAAGCAGCACTTTGGCGGGAGAGGAAGTCGGCAGCCCGGAAGAGATCGTTGACGTTGATGCTGGTGCCATCCAACAGAGGGGGATTGCTGTCGCGGCGAATGGCATCGTTGACACTTCCGCTTTGGGCCAGGGCCACCCCAGAACCGCTCAGAACCGAGCTCAAGGCCATTCCCACCAGGAGCAGCACTGGGGGCGAGGGGATCCCACGCCAGCAGACGGGCGATGGATTCAGGAGACGGTTGAGAAGCTTGCCGAGCATTTTATTTCTCCGCTTCGTTTCCACGAGGGTGCTGCTCCGCCAGCCCCTCTACCAACAACTGCTGCTCTTCGGCGGTCAAGGGGCGCTTGGCCAACAGGTCTGGCCGCCTTTGCCAGGTTCGAACCAGCTGCTGCTGCAGACGCCAACGGGCAATGGCTTGATGGTCGCCTGAGAGGAGTACCGGCGGCACCTTGTGCCCCTGAAACTCTGGCGGGCGGGTGTACTGAGGATAGTCCAGCAGCCCCGCCTCGAAGCTTTCCCTCTTTAACGAGTCTACCTTGCCCACAGTGCCCGGCAAGAGCCGCACCACGCCGTTGATCAGGGCCAGCGCCGGAATTTCCCCCCCGGTCAGGACAAAATCCCCCAGCGACACCTCGCGGGTGGCCAGGTATTGGCGGATGCGTTCGTCAAAGCCTTCGTACTGGCCACACAGCAGGATCAGTTGCGCCTTCTGGGCCAGCTCCTGCAGCAGCGCCTGGTTCAGCGGTTGCCCCTGGGGCGTCAGCAGAATGATCTCGCAGGGATCCAACCGGGGCAGGGAGGCGACAGCAGCGAAGAAAGGCTCTGGCTTGAGCACCATGCCCACCCCACCCCCGTAGGGCTCATCATCGACACGGCGGTGCTTATCGGTGGCGAAGTCGCGTGGATTGGTGCAGTGGACTTCGGCGATCCCCTGCTGTAGGGCTTTGCCCACCAGCCCAATGCGCAGCGGCGTTTCAAAAAATTCGGGGAAAAGGGTAAGGATATCGAACCGCACAGGACTCAGGACGAGGTGCGCAACCGCTCCAAATCCAGGCGCAAGGACTCAATCTGATGGATCAGCTCCATCAACTCAGCCATCTCTTCTCTGGAGATAGCCGGCTTGTTGGGGGAGGAAGCTGGTGTCGGGGGAGCATTCTCGACAGGCGCTTCAGAGTCAGGACTTGCCGAGGGGGCGTTGGCGGCTGGATCCCTGAGACTCTCAACGTAACGAACTGCCTCCTGCTCGATCAACTCTCCCTTTTGCTCCAGCTCCGCCGCCAGTTGTCCCAAGTCCATCGAAAGGCGGTTGAGGTTTTCGGTGCGCTTTTCCGGGTCTTGCAGGATTTCCACCAGAGCAGTGGCTGTGCCGTAAAAAATGTGGCGAGCCCGCGTGAACCAATCTGAAGAGTGAGAACTCATGGCAGCAGAAAGAGGTGGGTTGTGGATTATTCTAGGCGATCCACCCGACGGGATGAGCCCAAGGATACAAGCAGAATACCCGGCGTTCGAGGACAGACTGGAGTCTAGTTCTCCAAAGTCTTGAGGGCAATCTCAACCTGAAGACAGGGTTTAATCGACGGCGCGGATCTCGCCACTGTTTAGGCGCTCCACAATCGATTCCAGCAGTTCGTGCTGATACATTTACGCTGAACACTGCTGAACATCACTGTTCAACTATGCAGCGATAGCATTCTGTTTGTTTCCA
>NZ_JANSIN010000071.1:0-9322 GCF_047462115.1 Synechococcus sp. R50.1
GTTTGGAAACAAACAGAATGCTATCGCTGCATAGTTGAACAGTGATGTTCAGCAGTGTTCAGCGTAAATGTATCAGGAACTGTCCATGCAAGTGGAGTTTCGCGAGTGCGATCCGGGAAATCTGTGGATCTGGTTTGAGTTTGCCGAGCCGCCGGTCGAAGCTGAGCTGGAGTACCTCAACGAGGTGCTGGAGTCGTGGTACGTGTTGGGCAAACTGGGGGGATTTAACGCCGAGCGTCTGGTGGCCCAAGAGGCCGAGGTGGATCTGAGCTATCTGGAGTATCCCAACGAATCGGAGCCCTTGCCTTCCCTAATGCACAACATGGGATCCCTGGAAGAGAAGGACAACTGGGCCCGCTGCTGGTTTGATCTGGGCACCGCCGATGCGATGGCGCTGGATGTGTTGATCAACGCCCTGCGCACCCTCAGCCTGGAATACATCGGCCTCAGCCGCGTGATTATCGGCGGGCAAAATGAGGATTGGCCAACGGCGGATCCGGAGGAGATGGATGACATGGATGACTACGATCTAAACGGCTATGTGCGGGATCACAGGGAGGAGGAAGGAGGGCTGGAATAGCGGGATCCCTGCCTACTCCAAGTAGCCCAGCTCTTGCATCTGCCGCACCAAGTCGGCATCGCTTTCCACATTCACCTTGCGAGGAGCCGTGCTGGGCTGTCGGGATTCTGCCCAGCTCACCCACGTTCTCAGCCCCTGCTGCAGGCGAGCCAGCCAAGCCTGGGGCCAGCCGGTCTCCACCGCCGACCCGTCGTGACAGCGTTGCGGATCAGCATCAGGGAGAGAGGACACGGGATCCCCGTCGCCGACCCAGAGCAGATCCCGCAGCTCCGCCGGATCCTGCTCCAAGTTGTAGAGGCTGGGACGATCCCCCGTTTGGATGAGCTTGGTCATCCCCTCATAGAGGGCACGGCGGATGTCGTAACAGGCACGCGCCCGCAGCAGGCTGTCGTTACGGCTTTCCATAGCCCGAATGAGGAGGTGGGGCGGGAAGGCTTCGCTGAGCACTGTTCCCTGCTCGGGATCTTCCCCTGCCAAGGTGCGGGCCAAGCTGAGGCGGGCGACCTCGCGGCGGAGCTTGAGGCTGACACAGGGGGCACCGTTGGGGGAAAGGTTGGGGCTAAAGCCGGCAGCTTCCAGGAGGGTATGGAAGAGGCGGCGGGTGGAAACGGGGGTGGCAATGCGTTTTCCTGCCGGGAAGTGGCCGGGATAGCGCAGGATGAGGGGCACGCGGATCAGCTCTTCGTAGACCACAAAGGCGTGGCCGACGAAGTCGTGTTCTCCCAGGCCTTCGCCGTGATCGGCGACGATGGCCACCAGCGTGTTCTGCTCCAGGCCGGTGTGGCGCAGGGTGTCGAAGACGGATCCCAGTAGGTGATCTTGGTAGGCCACCTCAGCATCGTAGATATCCCGCAGCACCTGCGCTTGCAGTGGAGAAAGGGGCTGCGGCAGGGGCGCCATCCAGCGGTAGGGCTGGGCGTTGTATTGGCGCAAAAAGTCGCGGGCCTCGCGGTTGCTTTTGAAATAGGGGGCGTATTTCTGCACAAAGGGCTCCGGCGGCCAGTAGGGCAGATGGGGCTCCATCAGGTTGACAAAGCAAAAGAAGGGCCGTGCTCCGGGATCCGACCGGCGGCGGGCCATCTGCTGCAGGTAGCGGTTGAGGTCGGCAATCGAGGCGGCGGTGTTGCCTTTGAAGTTGAGCAGGCGGGTCCAGAGGGAGGCAAACCAGGGGTGCAGCGCCAGCTGGAAGAGGGCGTCGGAGCGGGCAAAGGCGTTTTGCACCGGATAGGAGAGCCGCCGCCAAAATTGGGTGTAGGCGGCCAGCCAGCGGTTCAAGGGGGCGGGCAAGGGGGTGCCTTCGGGGGGGCGGGTGGGCAGAGCGCCACCGTAGTTGTAAAAGGTTTCAAAGCCGCGCCGCAAGCCGTTTTTCAGGATCCCCACCAGAGGGTTGTTGCAAAAGCCCACAGTGGTATAGCCGCTCAGCTGCAACAGCTCTGCCAGGGTGGGCAAGGCGGGGCTCAGCTCCAGATCTGCTTGGACGGTCTGGTGGGTGCTGGGGTATTCCCCCGTAAACAGGGAAGCGTGGGAGGGGATGGTCCATTGGGCGGGGGCAATGGCCCGCTCGAAGAGGGTGGATTCGGCAGCCAGCCGATCCAGGTTGGGGCTGGTGGGCAGTTGGCGGGCACGCTCCGCTTCCGACCAGTAGCAGGAGAGACGATCTGCCCGCTGGGTATCCAGCACGATCAGCAGGATGTTGGGGCGTTCTACGGCAGCAGCGCCGGCCCTTGCGGGGGAATGTCCTGTTTGCGTCAGCGAGACGGAGTCCTTAAAACTCACCACAACCCACCTGATACGTTTCTTAAAGTATCCCTATCCTGCCATGCTCTCGGCCAGCTTTCTGCTTCCCCCACCGCCTCCTCAGGGCAAAGTGAGCTGGGTTTGGCTGTTGCCTTGGATCCGAGCAGTGTTGGCCTGCCAATCCAGGATCCCTTGGTTGCCTCTGACAGTCAAAGCCTGGCCGGGCTGGCGGTAGCGCACGTTGCCCTGGGCCTGCAACTGGGTGGAGCCGATGCGCCAGCGGATCTCCTGGGCCTGCAGCTCTTGACCGGTTTGCTCGGCTTTGGCTTGCCCGTTGCCCAATATGCGCAACTCGGTTAGAGGCAGGGGAGCCCGCAACTGCTCGCCCCTGAGGCGCAAAGCTTGTAAGGGAGCGTAAACCTCTACAGACCCTACTGCCTGCACTTCCCCGACGCCAAATTGCCACAGAAAACGGCTGGCGGCCAGCTCCAGATCCGGATCCCGGTACTCTGCCCGCACCGGCTGAGTGGGATCCCAGTTCTCCAGCTGCATCTGGGCTTGGCCAAAGTCGACGAGCAGCCGCTCCCCCTGCAGGGATCCCTGGCCCTCCAACAGCTCCACTTTCACCTGGCCCTCAGCTTGGAGGAGGCGCTGTTCCGGCAGCCATTCCACCCGCTGGGCCTGCAGACGCAGGTTGTCTCGCTCCGATTCCACCTCGACTTGACCCGTCAATTCCAGACGTCGTTCGCCGGGGTAGGCAGAGCCTTGCTCGGCGCGGGTGCGGATGGCGCGGTTGTCTTCGTCGAAGAATTCCCCCTCAACGGCCTGCAAATGGGCGGATCCCAACTGCACAGGAGCGGCACCATTTTCTGGGGGGGACTCATATTCGGCCAGGCGAGCCTGTAAGCGCCAAAGAATGCCGCCGTCGGGCCTGGCTTGGGTGAGGGTGATGTCTTCGTAGATCAACTGGGGGGTGGAGATGGGCTCGGAAGGCGCATCGGGATCCCACTCCGGCCCGCCACAGCCCGCGCTCAGCAGGGCCAAAACGGCCAGGAAACGGAGGACAGACAAAGACCTGGACTGCATGGATCTTCCTTGGGGGCTTTCTCCCCTACCCTAGCTTTCTTAGGACTCCGTCCCGCTGGCGCGATCAGCCGTATCCTTCCGCTGCGCTGAGCCGGATCCCGCTCTCGGCAAACCCGTGGCATTATCAGGGCAAGGGGTTTTCGGGGGCAAGCGTGACCCAACTGTTGCAACTTTTCATCTACGGCCTTGTCTTGGGCAGCATCTACGCCCTAGGAGCAATTGGGGTGTCGCTGACCTTTGGCATTTTGCGCTTTGCCAACTTTGCCCACGGGGATCTGATGACCCTGGGGGCCTACTTCGGCCTGACATTTGTTGGGTTGGGTTGGCCAATTGGGGTCAGCCTGATCCCGGCAGCTTTGGCCACGGTACTTTGTGCAGTTGGGATCGACCAACTCATTTATCGCCGCCTGCGCCGGGAGGCACCAGTGATCTTGCTCATTTCTTCTTTTGGCACCGCCCTGATTCTGCGCAGCCTGGTGCAGATCATCTGGGGGCCCAACAATCAGGTGTACCGCAGCGGGATCCAGTTGCCGTGGCGGCTTGGGGAGCTGCGCATTAAGCCCGATTGGGCAGTGATCCTGGCGGGAACAGCCCTGTTGGTGGTGGCACTGCATCTCTTCTTACAACGCACGCGGGTGGGCAAAGCGATGCGGGCCATGGCCGACAATTTTGAGCTGGCCAAGATTACCGGCATTGATACAGAGCGGATCGTCCTCTGGACTTGGGCCATTGGCGCAGCCTTGGCCTGTGCAGCAGGTGTGTTCCTGGGCATGGATACCCGTCTGCACCCCACCATGGGCTGGCGGCTATTGTTGCCCATTTTTGCAGCGGCCATTCTCGGCGGCATCGGTCGCCCTTACGGGGCCATTGCCGGAGGGCTGGTGATTGGCCTGGCGGAAGAATTCTCGACCTTGGTGATCAACCCGGCCTATAAAACCGGGGTGGCCTTCGCCATTTTGGTACTGCTGCTGATCTTCCGACCCACAGGATTACTGGGATCCCCAGGTGGGGGGGATGTCTGATGTTGAGCTACGGCATTTTCTTTTTGATTTTGGTGGGGATCTACGGCGTGCTGGTGCTGGGCCTCAATATCCAGTGGGGCTACGCCGGCATGTTCAACATCGGGGTGGGGGCTTTTTTTGCCGTGGGAGCCTATGCCAGCGCCATTGTCACCACACCCCCAAGCGCCGAGCATTTGGGCGGCTTCAATCTACCCTTTTGGGTGGGTTTTGCCGTGGCTGTGGCCGTCGCCGGAGCGATTGCCTTTTTGATCGGGTTGATTACCCTGAAGCTGCGTTCCGACTACTTGGCCATCGCCACCATCGGCATTGCTGAGATCATCAGCCAAATCCTGAGAAATGAGGGCTGGCTCACCAACGGTGTACGGGGAATTACCCGCATTCCACGACCCTTTCGCGGCTGGATCCCAGGTCAGGATACTCTTCTCTACTTGGGCTTGGTGCTGTTGATCTTGGCGGCGGTCTACTGGGCTGCGGAGCGGGCCTATCGCTCCCCTTGGGGGCGGGTGTTGCGGGCCATTCGCGAGGATGAACCGGCAACCATGGCCGCCGGCAAAGATGTGCTCCAGTTTCGCCTGCAGGCGTTTGTGTTGGGATCCATGCTGATGGGGTTGGCGGGGGCCCTCTACGCCCATTTTGTCAATTTCATCAGCCCAGAAGCCTTTCAACCGGAGTTTGCCACCTTTATCGTTTGGGTAATGCTGATCGCGGGGGGCAGTGGCAACAATCGCGGCGCCTTGCTGGGAGCGCTGGTAATTTGGGGGGTGTGGTCGGGCAGCGAGTGGCTCACCAACCGTTTGCCGCCCCAGTGGGCCACCCGGGCTGGCCCTTTGCGCATTTTGTTGATCGGGATCCTGCTCCAGGTCATTCTTCTGACGCGCTCTCAAGGATTGTTGCCTGAACGTCCGCCCAAGCCCGTCTTGGGCACTTCTCCTTCGCCTAAGCAGAACCCCGCAGGATAGGATTGGGTCGGCTCCAGCTGTTGTTGACGTGTTTGAGATAACCCAGCCCTCTGTCGTCATGACTCCGCGTCCCAAGGAAACTGACCCTTCCTGGCCACCCTGCAACCCCGACACGACGGGCTGCCCCCCTGATGCCGGACAACCAGGGATCCGGACTACACCCATCCAAGAGGGCTATGCTCTGCCGGAGCAGTATTTCAACCGGGAGCTGAGCTGGATTGAATTCAATGCCCGGGTTTTGCACGAGGCCCTGGATGAGCGCACACCTCTGCTGGAGCGGCTGAAGTTTCTGGCCATCTTTGAGAGCAACCTGGACGAATTTTTCATGGTGCGGGTGGCGGTGATCCGTCGTCAGTTGGAAACGGGCGTGTTGGTGCTAACCCCGGATGGCCTTACACCGCAGCAGCAGTTGCAGCAGATCTCGAGCCACCTGCGCCCCCTGATTCGAAAATTGCACACTTGCTTCCGGCAGGAACTGGTGCCCAAGCTGGCGGAACAGGGCATTCACATCCGCGATTTTTCCGAGCTGGCCGAGTCGGAACGGCAGGAGCTGCGGGACTACTTTGAGAGGCGTTTGTTTCCAGTGCTCACCCCCTTGGCGGTGGATCCAGGCCATCCTTTTCCCTACATCTCCAACCTCAGCCTCAGCTTGGCGGTGGTGGTGCGGGATCCAGAGACTGGCAAGGAGCATTTTGCTCGCGTGAAGGTGCCCAACACCTTGCCCCGCTTTGTGCCGCTGCGGGATGGGGTGAGCTTTGTGCCGCTGGATCAGGTGATTGCCCACCATCTGGAAGCGCTGTTTGTCGGCATGCAGGTGCTGGAGTACTACCCCTTCCGCATCACCCGGGATGCCGATCTGGAAATCCAAGAGGACGAGGCCGACGATCTGCTGGCTGCCATTCAAGAAGAGCTGCGCAAACGACGCTTTGGCTCGGTGGTGCGCATGGAAATTGCCAGCCAAACTCCGGCAGCCATCCGACAACGGCTCAGCGAAGAGATGCGCCTCAACAGTGACTCGGTGTACGAAGTGGATGGCCTCTTGAGTATGGGGGGGGTGATGGCGTTTCTCAGCCTGGATCGGCCCGATTTGAAGGATCCCCCTTGGGGGCCGGTCACCCCGCCCCGCCTGCGCACTGCCTCGGTCAGCGATGAGCCGGTGGATATCTTTGCCGTCATCCGGGAAGGGGATCTGTTGGTGCATCACCCCTACGATTCTTTTGCCGCCAGCGTGGAACGGTTTTTGGAGGAGGCCGCCAACGATCCGCAGGTGCTCACCATTAAGCAAACCCTCTACCGCACCTCCGGCGACTCGACGGTGGTGAAATCCCTCATTCAGGCCGCCGAAAACGGCAAGCAGGTGGCCGCTCTGGTGGAGCTCAAAGCCCGTTTCGACGAAGAAAACAACATCCTCTGGGCCAAAAAGCTGGAGAAAGCCGGGGTCCACGTGGCCTACGGCCTGCCGGGGCTGAAAATCCACTGCAAACTGGCTTTGGTGGTGCGGGAAGAGGAGGGATCCCTGCGCCGCTACGTCCACATCGGTACCGGCAACTACAACCCCAAAACCGCCCGTATCTATACCGACCTAGGGCTGTTCACTTGCGATGAGACCCTCTGCAACGATGTTACGGAATTGTTCAACCTACTGACGGGCTACTCACGGCAACGGCAATTCCGCAAGCTCTTGGTGGCCCCCAGAACCCTACGCCAAGGCATGGAAGCCCTGATCCGCCGCGAGATGCGCCATGCCCAAGCGGGGGGCCAGGGGCGTATCATCGTCAAGATCAACTCTCTCACCGACCCGGAAATGATCCGGCTGCTCTACGAGGCCAGCCAAGCCGGGGTGGAGATCGATCTCATCGTGCGGGGCATGTGCTGCCTCAAGCCGGGGATCCCCGGCCTAAGCGAACGCATCCGCGTGATCAGCATCATCGGGCGCTTCCTGGAGCACTCCCGCATCTTCTACTTCTACAATGGCGGCCAGGAAGAGTACTTCATCGGCAGTGCCGACTACATGACCCGCAACCTGGATCGGCGCGTTGAGGTGGTTACCCCTGTCGAGGATCCCGCGTTGCAGCGGGAGCTCAAGGCGATCTTGGACATCTGCCTGACGGACAACCGGCAAGCCTGGGAGTTGCGCCCTGATGGCACCTACGTGCAGCGGCAACCCAAGCCAGGAGAGCCTGTGCGCTCCACCCACCAACGCCTGATGGAGCGGGCCGCCAGCCGCATTTAGCAGGATAACTCTCACTGCTAACCTCTCTCTCAGAGGGAGAGAGGAGCAGCCTCGCCGCTATCGGGAATGGCCACCAAAGCTCAGGATCCGGTGGTCTTGGCGGCCTCGGCCTCTTCCTCGCCCAGCGCAATTACCCGTTCCGTGGCCTGCAACGAAGACTGCAAGCTCTCCAACTTTTCCCGGCTGGCGCGGTTCAGCCACGACTCGATTGCATTCACCAAGAGCTGATCCACAGAGAACCAGCCCCCCCCATTCACCGCAAAGGCCAGGAAGATCGCTGCGTAGATGGCGGATAGCTCCAAGTAGGGAACGCTGAAGCCGGCCACCTTAATGTGATGGAACATGGCCACCGCCATCGTGGCGAACAAGCCCAGTGCTGCCCCTCGGGTCAACAAACCCAACGCCACCATCGGAGCTGCGATCAGCTCGGTATAGGCAGCTACATAAGCGAAGAAGATCGGGAAGGGCAACCCGATCACTTCTACATAAGCCGTCGCAAACCCTTCAATATCTGCCAGCTTGTCAAGGCCGTTGTGAATCATGAATAGCCCTGCCACCACCCGCAAAACGGTCCACGCCACTTGAGACCAGCGCGGAGTTACGCTGTCGTGACGCAAAGCTGAGGCGAGTAGCACGGGAAACTGCTGAGTGAGTGCCATAGGATAAAACCTGCGATGCAAAGATGAGCAAAGATTCTAACTTATTGTAACGATTCTAAATTTCTGTAACAAGGGTGGGACTCAGATCCCCAGTGGTCAAGGGATCCCATCCAGAAACAAGGTCTCCGGCCCGCTTTCGCGACCGGTCGGGTGGGTTTCCGGCGAGCTTTCACCGCAGGCGATTGCGCCACACTATCTCTGCTCTTGGCCTGGGACTTTTCCGGCCTTGCTGAGACCTGTCAACCTCTGTAAATGGATCCCTCATAATGGGTTCATTTGCTGCCTGTGTCGATATGGTTGCCGAATCTGTCCTCGCCTCTGATGTCAGCTCCGCCAAATCCCAAGCCGGGAGAGAGGAGGGATCCCCGCCTGCCATTCGTTTGCGGAGGGTCAGCCGCAACTTTTCCGGGATCCAAGCGGTGGACGGGGTGGATTTGGAGGTGCAGCAGGGGGAGTTTTTTACGTTGTTGGGGCCGTCGGGTTCGGGCAAAACCACCTGTTTGCGGATGATCGCGGGCTTTGAGCGTCCGGATGAGGGGCAGATCGAATTGAACGGCCAGAATGTTTTGGGTCTGCCGCCCTACCGACGGCCTGTGAACACGGTGTTTCAGGACTATGCTCTCTTCCCCCACATGACGGTGGCGGAGAACGTTGGCTACAGCTTGATGATCCGCGGCATACCGCCGAAGGAGCGCCAAAAGCGAGTGCAAGAGGCGCTGGAGCTGGTACAACTGCCCGATCTGGGATCCCGTAAACCCAGCCAACTTTCAGGGGGGCAACGGCAACGGGTGGCCTTGGCGCGGGCTTTGGTTGGCCGACCGCAGGTGCTCTTGCTGGATGAACCTTTGGGGGCGCTGGATTTGAAGTTGCGCCAACAGATGCAGTTTGAACTCAAGGCCCTACAACACCGCCTTGGTCTCACCTTTTTGTACGTCACCCACGACCAAGAAGAGGCCGTAAACTACCCGACTCCGACCGCTAAGCGGTACGGAGCGGGCTTTCAGTAGCCCTGAGCCTGTTCTGCTCTACCAGAGAACAAAACAAGC
>NZ_JANSIN010000072.1:0-9135 GCF_047462115.1 Synechococcus sp. R50.1
AATGACTTTTGCCAAACCGCCTAAAGCTCAGTAAATTCAGCAAAGTTCAGGGTTTTGGGGGTTAGAGGCATGCTCCCAAACTGGGGGCTTGTCCCACCTGCCAAAGGAACAGGCTTTCGGCCCCAAGGGGATGAATGCTCCAGGGATCCAGGCCAGACCCAAACCACCCGTAGGGATCGACGGCAGCTGGTTGGCCGGAGTTGGTGTTGTCGAAGCGACGCACCTCGAAATGAAGATGGGGCCCGCTGGCACAGCCGCTATCTCCCGATAGGCCGATGATTTCTCCTGGGGCCACCACTTGCCCCTCCTGCACCCCAACTTGGCTGAGGTGGGCGTAGAGGGTTTCCCAGCGGGGAAGGGTTCTTCTGTCTGCTCTCTCCCCATCGGAGAATTCTGGCTCGTGCAGAAGGCGCACCCGCAACCCCCTGACCAGCCGGCCCAAGCTGGGGCAAAAAAACTCCGGCTCCTCGCGGGCCAAGGTGACCCGTCCTGCGGCAGCGGCCAGGATCGGGGTGCCCACCGGCATCTCCCAGTCATAACCGGCATGGCCATCGCTTTTGCCACACGGGTGCAGCGGGTCGGGGATCCAAACCTGGCCTTGCCCACTCACAAACCGTCTGTTGCCATCCCTCTCCCCCAAAGGCAGATCATGGTCGAAGAGATTGGTGACGGGAAATTCTCCGACAAAGGGCTTGTGCAAAAAAGGCCGGTAGGGTGGCAGTGGGGTCGGTGGCGGATCCCCCGGATGAAAGCGTCGCTCCAGCTCCAGCCGGTAGTTTTCCAGATCCCGACGCTGGGCGGGATCTTCCGTGTGCTCTCGTAAGAGATCCACCAGCCGCAGGGCTTGCACCCAGTCCTGGCGCTCTACAGCACGAGCCAGTTGGGCGTAAACCCCCACCAGGGATCCCTGCGGCGAAGACGGGGAGGAGACCTGAGGAAAAACGGGCGATATGTTTACGAATTGATACAATAGACAGCAAAATATCAGCAGTGTCACCGTTAGCGGTGGTGACATCCCTGCCCAGAGGGCCATCCCAAGTAGGCCGGCCTGCAAGCAAGCGGGCTTGTTCTTGGCTTCGGGCTCTCTCTTGGGGCCATCCGCTTTTTCCCTCAGCCGCCGTATGGGTTGCAAGGAGACAGAGCGGCTTCGCTTAACCACTCTTCGGGAGTTTCTCATGCGTTGGTTCTCGTCCTCTGGTGTTCTCGTCAGCCTGCCTTTCCAGTCTTCTGTTGGGCGAAGTGTTCTGCCCCTGTCTGGCTCGATTTGGCAGCGGCTGGAGGCCTTAGCTCTGGGTTTGCACATTCTGTCTTTGCTTTTTGGGTTGGCAGGGTTGCTCTGGGTTGTACCGCATCCCGAGTGGGTGGCCAGTTTGCCCCCCATTGGCCTTCAAGCCTTCTCCTTGAGCATGGGCAACGGCGGCGTTGCTTACATGGTGTTCGGCGCGCTGGCAGCAGCTCTGATGGGATCCCGGCTGTTGGGGATGCGGCGCCTGTTGATGTTTTTGATCCCGGCGGTGGGCATTTCCTTGGGCAGTGAGCTGTTGGGCACCAGCACCGGGATCCCTTTTGGCAACTACGGCTACCTGAGTGGGCTGGGCTACAAGATTGCCGGTTTGGTGCCTTTTACCATCCCTCTGTCTTGGTTTTATGTGGGGTTGTCGTCCTATTTGTTGGCGCGTGTGGCTCTGCAAACCCAGCGCCACTGGTTGATCCACTTCGAGGCCATCATGTTGGGGGCCCTGCTGCTCACCGCCTGGGACTTCGTGCTGGATCCGGCCATGACCCGCGGCTTGATCCCGTTTTGGACGTGGTTTCAGCCGGGGCCCTTCTTCGGTATGCCGCTGCAAAACTTCGGGGGTTGGATGCTGACTGGGGCTGCCTTCATGACGGTGGCCAATCTGCTGTGGGGCGAGGATCAACCCATCCTTGACCGCCGCCAGTTGGTGGGGCCGCTGGTGCTCTATGTAGCTAATTTTGCTTTTGCCCTGTTGATGAGCCTGGGCTCCGGCATTGTTGCGCCGGCGGGGCTGGGCCTGTTGTTGGGGTTGGGGCCCGCTTTGGGGTTGTGGTGGAGTGCAAAGACCCCATCCCGCTATTGCGAAAGGACTCCGTCCCGCTATCGCGACCAGCCTGAGCCGCCTTCCCATCCCCAAAAGGACTCTGTCCCGCTATTGCAAACGGTTGAGGGAGAGGCAGGTCAAGCCTGGGATACTTTGGAGGATCCCGGTTGGGTTGGCGCGAAGTAAGCCGGCCCTAACCCTTCCTCGGCGAGATCCCTTGGGTTGTCCAGGCCATGAACTTCTGCAGCGACAATGTCACAGGCGCCTGTCCTGAGGTGATGGAAGCCCTGTTGGCCCTCAAGGGATCCGCCATGCCCTATGGAGGGGACGAATGCACAGCGCAGGTGCAAAGGCTGTTTGCCGAGATCTTCGAGCATGAAGTGGCAGTGTTTCCGGTGGCAACAGGATCTGCTGCCAATGCACTGGCCCTTTCGGTGCTCACCCCGCCCTACGGGGCGATTTATTGCCATCCCGAAGCTCATATCAATCTGGACGAATGTGGAGCGCCGGAGCTGTTTACAGGTGGGGCCAAGTTGGTGGGGATCCCAGGGGAACAAGGCCGTATCGACTGGGGCAACTTAAAAGCAGCCCTGGAGCGGGCGGGGTTTGGGGTGGTTCATCACGTACAACCTGCCTGCCTCAGCCTGACCCAAGCCACCGAGGCCGGCACCCTCTACTCCTTGGAGCAGCTCAGATCCTTGGCGGATTTGGCCCATCACTTTGGCCTCAAGGTGCATATGGATGGGGCTCGCTTCGCCAACGCCTTGGTCGGTTTGGGCTGCACCCCTGCCGAGATGACCTGGAAAGCGGGGGTGGATGTGCTGTCCTTTGGGGCCACCAAAAATGGGGCCTGGGCTGCGGAAGCGGTGGTGTTTTTTCATCCAGATCAGGTGGGCGATTTTGAGTTTCGTCGCAAGCGCAGTGGCCATCTGCTCTCGAAGATGCGCTTTTTGTCTGCCCAATTGCAGGCCTATCTCCAGGATGGGGTGTGGCTGCGCAATGCTCGCCATGCCAACGCGATGGCCCAACGGTTGGCGCAGGGACTGGGATCCCTGCCGGGAGCCAGGTTGGTGTATCCTACCGAGGCCAATGAGGTTTTTATCGAGCTGCCGGAGCCGGTTCTCCAGGCCCTAGAGGGAGCGGGGTTTCGGTTTTACCGCTGGCTGGGGGAAGGTCACCACTTAATCCGCCTGGTGACGGCTTTTAACACTTTGCCCGCAGATGTCGAGCGCTTCTGCCAGGTGGCTCAGCAAGCCAGCCGTTTGCAATAGGCGGACGGAGTCCTTGCAGCTGACCGGGGATCCCCCTGGCCAAAGGCCTGAGCATCCCAAGGGATCCCTGAAGGCTGTTCATCGGCTCGTCAATCCTTAAAGTGGGTGCTGTCGCGACTGGGCTTTTTCTCCAGGCAGGGCGAGGCGGAAGTCGATCCCGTTTTCTTCGAGTTGTCCTGTAGCAAACCGATCAGCAGGCAGGCCACCCCAAGGTTGATGGCCACATCCGCCACGTTGAATACCGGAAAGCGAATCCAGATCAAATTAAAAAAGTCCACGACATAGCCGTTGACGAAGCGGTCGATGCCGTTCCCCACCGCTCCTGCCCACACCAAGCCATAGCCGGCCTGTTCCCATCGGCCCAGGATCCCGCCGCGGATGGCCAGCAGCGCCAACGCCAGCGCTACCCCCAACGAGATCCACTTCAAGAGCTCTGCCGAATCTTCAAACAGGCTCCAAGCAGCGCCGGTATTCTCCACGTAGGTGAGGTGAAACACCCCTGGCCACAGCTCAATCTCTGGCCCCGGCAGCAGCCGTTCTACCGCCCAGCGCTTGGTCGCCTGATCCAAGATCACCCCCAGGATCCCGGCCAGCCAAAAGCCTTTGTTTTTCATGTCGTCTTGGCCTCAATCACGTCCACCGGCAAGAGCGCCCCGATGAGCACTTTTCCCATCCTGACATGCCGCTCTTCTGCCGGCTCATTGCCCAGAAGCTCAAGGGCGGAGCTCTGGACTCGAAGTTGGGCCTGTAACGGGATCCAACACCGGTGAGTGGCCTCAGAAGCGATTGGCCGCCTCTGGCTTGAGAGGAGCAGCAAGAAAACCGTCCAGCTTAGGCAACTGGACGGGGATCCCCTGGGGGTGGACAGGATTGGCTACCGACCCTGCTGCTCCAGGGAGCGGCGCAATTCACTGGCCATCTGCATAAACTCTTGCGGATTGCCCGCCTTGCCGTAGGAGGAGCGATCTTGAACCTTTTTGCCGCTGCCTTGGCGGGTGCGGGTGCTGAGCAAAGAGCTGGCCATTTCCATGAACTTGGCAGGATTTCCCTCGCTGCTGCCCCGCACTAGAGGGGCGCGTCCGGCACGAGTGACAGCCATAGATACCTCAATTTTCACAAATGAAATGCTTGTTACATTTTCTCACAAGGGATCCGCGATCAACCAGGGCCAGCGTTTCTTTGCTGTTACAGCGACTCCGGCCAATGCTTGGGGATCCTTCTAAGCCGCAAACCTTGCCTGAGGTTGGAAAGAGCCATCAGCGAGTCGTGGTTTTCTCTTGGGTCAAGTGATGGATCAGCCAAATGGGGAGCACCGTCAGGCCAATCACCCCCAGAGCCACCACGCTGATCACCGGGCGCTGCCGAGGCTTGGTGAGCTGGCTAAACACCCAAATCGGCAAGGTTTGCTGCTGGCCGGCGGTGAAGGTGGTGACGATGATTTCATCGAAAGACAGGGCAAACGCCAGCAGGGATCCCGCCAATAGGGCCGAGGCCAGTTCGGGCAGAAGGATGTAGCGAAAAGTTTGCAGGGGATTGGCCCCCAAGTCGGCAGAAGCCTCCAGTTGAGAGCGTCCCATGCGGCGAAACCGGGCCAGCACGTTGTTGTACACCACCACCAGACAAAAGGTGGCATGGCCGATAACAATTGTCCAAAAGCTGAAAGGGATATGCAGCAAATGGATCGCCGAGCGCAAGGCAATCCCGGAGACAATACCTGGCAAGGCGATGGGCAGCAACACCAAAAATGAGATCGTCTCGCGGCCAAAAAATCGGCTGCGATAGACAGCCGCTGCCGCCAGGGATCCCAGCACCACTGCCACTCCGGTAGCCAGCAAAGCCACCCGCAAAGACAAAAACAAGGCCCGCCAAATATCGGCCCGCCCCCAAGCCACGGCAAACCAATGCCAGGTCAGCCCCGGCAAAGGGAAGCGCAAGGTCGCCTCATCGGGGCTGAAGGCATAAAGGACGATCACCAGCAGAGGAAGATGGAGAAAGAGCAGCACCCCCAGCGAGAACAGGATCCAAAGCCATTGGCCGATGGGAAAAGGGCGAATCGGCATGGATGAGGGAGAATACAGAGCTGGATGGGGAACAGTCTACAGGTAGAGAAATGGTCTGTGAAATAGCCTTGTAGGGAAGCAGCCTTTGGCAAGGACTTTAGATTGCTTGGCCGACTTTGGAGCTCCAGTCGAGCAGAGCATCCCAAACCCAGATTAAACTCGCAGCATGATCGCGTTTTTAAGCGGCCACCTTGTGGCCATCGAATGGGGAGAGCGCAGCAGCCTCACTGTTGAGGTGCAGGGGATCGGCTATCGCGTCAAGGCCCCAGGACGTTTTCTCAAGCAACTGCCTGCAGTGGGGGAGCCCGTCCGGGTGTTCACCCATTTGGTGGTGCGAGAGACTGAGCTGGTGTTGTACGGGTTTGGCTCGCCAGCCGAGCGGGACTTGTTTGTGGAACTCATCAAAGTCTCGGGGGTGGGGCCGGCTTTGGGCTTGGCCCTGCTGAATACCTTCAGCCTGCCGGAGCTGGTGCAGGCGGTGGTGACCGAAAACGTGCGCCTGCTCTCCCTCACGCCGGGGGTAGGCCATAAAACGGCCCAACGGCTGGCCCTGGAGCTGAAAACCAAGCTGGCCCACTGGCGACAGGGGGTGGGAGTTGCGGATCAACCCTTGGCCGGAGGGCCGCCCATGCCCATCCGAGAAGAGGTGGAAATGGCCTTGCTGGCCCTGGGCTACAGTGCTCAGGAAATTCAAGCTGCCCTGCAAGCTCTGCCCACTCACCCCCGCCCAACAGAAGACTGGCTGCGGGATGCCATCACCTACCTGAGCCAGCAGCCATGAAGCACCGCCGCATTGCCATTCTGGGTGGAACCTTCAACCCTGTGCACCATGGCCACTTGATCATGGCAGAACAAGCTCTTTGGCAGTTTGACCTGGATCAGGTGCTGTGGATGCCCGCCGGGGATCCCCCCCACAAGCCTCTGGCCCCTGGTGCCAGCAAAGCCGACCGCCTGGCCATGGTCAAGTTGGCCATTGCCGACCACGAGCGCTTCGCCTGCTCAGAGCTGGAGATCTGCCGTCCGGGGCGCTCCTACACCATCGAGACGCTGCGCACCCTCATCCAGGAGCAACCCAATACCCAGTGGTACTGGATCATCGGCGTGGATGCTCTGCGGGACCTGCCCCAGTGGTATCAAGCGGAAGAACTGGCCCGCCTCTGCCATTGGATTGTTGCCCCACGGGTGGATGCCGGCGATGCCGCCCAGGTGCTGCAGGCGGTAGCCGAAAAGTTGCCCATCCAAGCCCAAATCCTGGAAGCCCCTACCCTGACGCTCTCTTCCACTTACCTAAGGCAGCAAATCCAAAAGGGAGGGTCTATCCGCTACCTGGTGCCCCCTGCTGTGGAGCACTATATCCGTCAGCACCGCCTCTATCTGCAGCCCTAAAGGAAAAAAGGGGGCGGATCCCCCCGAAGGGGGAACGTATCCACCCCTATTAAACCCAAGCAGGGCAAGGAATGCAAGACCCATTTGCGAGGGATCCGGAAAAAAGTCGGCAAAAAGAGCTGCGGCGAGGGGGTTTTGGGGCTGGAAAGCCTTGTGGCGCAAGGCATCGAGGGATCCGACGAAAGAATCGGCCTTTGCGGCTTTTGGCGGATCGCTCGCGGAGGCGTTGATACCGTTTGGGTGTTGTCTTGGAAACAAGGGTGAGTACCCGAGCCTCAACCGGAGTTTGCGGGGCTTGGCGATTGCCCAAGGCGTGCCCCCTAGCCGCGGGTGTAGCCGGCTGGGGGATGAAAGCAGATACGATGTTTTCAACTTTTCACAGTCGGAGAAATCTCATGAAAAAGTGGATTGCCTCGACTACAACCCTACTCTGCTGTGTGCTTGTCCTGGTTTTGTTTTGGCCCCATGTTACCTCTGCCCAGGGGCAGACTCTCAACCTCTACATCTGGTCAGAATACATCGATCCCGACATCCTCACCGCCTTTGAAAAAGCCACCAATAGCCGCGTGCTGGTCAGCGTGTACGAATCCAACGAAGACATGGTGGCCAAACTGCGGGGGGGAGGCACCAGCCAGTACGACATTGTTGTTCCCACCGACTACATTGTGCCCAACATGTTGGAGCTGGGACTGCTGCAGCCTCTCAACAAAGAATTGATCCCCAACCTAAGCAACCTGGGCGAAAAATTTGTCGGCCTGCCCTTTGATCCAGAAAACACCTACACCGCCGCCTATCAGTGGGGCACCACCGGCATTGGCTACCGCAAAGACCGCCTGCCCGAAAACTTTGAACGCTCTTGGGGATTGATTTTCGACCCGCAGCAGCAGTATGGCCCCTTTGTGATGATCGACGAGATGCGCTCCATGATCGGCGCTGCTGCCGTTTACCTGGGCTTCGATATGAACACCACCGTTCGCTCCGAACTGCAGCAGATCCAGCAGCTTTTGATCGACACCAAGCGCCGCAGTGCCGGCCTAATTGGGGGCGTGGGGGGCAAAAACCAACTGGTTTCTGGAACGGCCAATGTAGCCATCGTCTACAGCGGCGATGCCCTGCAAGCTGCCGAAGAAAACCCCAACATCGGCTATTTTGTCCCCCGCGAGGGTGCCCACATTTGGCTGGATGTAATGGCCATTCCCGCCCAGGCCCCCAACCCCGAGCTGGCCAATCGCTTCATCAATTTCATCCTGGATGCTGAAGTCGGCGCTCAACTGAGCAACCACAACCGCTTTGCCACCCCTAACGCTGCGGCGCTGCCGATGATCAACCCAGAAGATCTGCAGAACCCGGCCATCTACCCCGACGAAGAGGCCCTGGCCAAACTCACCTACCTCAAAGTGCTGTCAGGGGAAGAGCTGCGCCTCATCGACGCCCTCTGGACAACCGTGAAAAGCAGCTAGGGATCCCTTTCCTCTCAGCTACCGCCTCAGTGGGGCAGAAGCGAGCAGGCTAGAATGAGCGGATCCCCTACGCCATCGACCGCTACGTGAGAGAGACCCAGCGCCTGTTTGGAGTGGTGGAACAAGCCTTGATGGAGTCGGAGTACCTGGCGGGCGACTACTCCATCGCCGATATTACCAGCTTCCCCTGGATGCGGGGCTATGAGCGGCAAGGGTTGGACATCGAGCCATTTCCCAATCTCAAACGCTGGTTGGCAGCCATCGAAGCCCGTCCCGCCGTGCAGAAGGGCTTGCAACTGCTGGCAGAGGTACGCCGTTCCCTCGAGCAGCTCCTCAGTGACGAGGAACACGGGATCCTGTTTGGCGACCGGCAATACCAAAGGTGCTGATGCCAGAGGAAAGGGACAATCTTGTTAGCTCTCGACATAAAACTTGACACTTTTTAATATCTGAGCCACATTAAAGATGTCACCTGTTGATGGAGCTAGAACCATGGAAAACCAAGAAGCTAAGTTTGGCTTTACCACCTTCGCCGAAAAATGGAATGGCCGTTTGGCAATGTTGGGCTTTGTGATCGGCGTTGCGACCGAGTTGCTGACCGGCCAAGGGATCCTCTCTCAAATCGGCCTGATGTAATCCCGGTGGGCCTAGGACACTGCTGTAGATCCTTGCTTGCCTGGCTGTAGTTTCCACCCTCTGCAAAGCAGCCAGGCTTTCGCATTGCCCTCGATTCTGGATTTAGGTCTGAATGAATCCAAATGGAAGTGGAAGCGAAATGCAGGCTGTTAAGTCCAGCTTCCACTGCCTTGCTTCTGCCGCTGACTGATACATTCACGCTGAACTCTCCTGAACATGGTTCAGGAAAGAAGCGATCGCATCCTGCCTATCTCTGAGCAGG
>NZ_JANSIN010000073.1:0-8857 GCF_047462115.1 Synechococcus sp. R50.1
TTTGGAAACAAACAGAATGCTATCGCTGCATAGTTGAACAGTGATGTTCAGCAGTGTTCAGCGTAAATGTATCAGGCAGGAAACCCTCTGTCAAGCTGTCGGCTAAGCCTCTGCCCAACGGTGAGCGTTCTCAACCCGGTGCTTTCTACACACTAGCTCGCCGAGCCAACTTATAGTCATTTCAAACTGGATTGAGACACTCCTACTGCTGCCCAAACGCTCCGCGCCGCTTCCGCGACCACCTCCAGTCCTTCTCCCAGAGAGAGAGGAGTTGGGAAGCAATGCAACAGATTTCATTCTTGTTTAAAATACAATTCCCTAGGCAGGCTCCACCGCTTCTTGTAGGGCTTTGCGGGCAATGCGAGTGACGTAGACGGTAGCGGCTATGGTGGCGATGAGCCCCACGAGGCGAACGACCCATTGGGCGGTTTGAGCCTGAGGATCCAACTCCGCGCCTTCCATGTCGGCCAGGGATCCCGCCAATGAGCCGATGTACACATACATAAAAGTGCCCGGCACGATTCCAGCGGTGCCCAGCAAGTTATCCAGAAAAGAAATTTGGGTCAGCCCCAGGGCGTAGTTGAGCACATTGAAGGGAAACGCAGGCGACAGCCGAATCAGGCCGACTATTTTCCATCCCTCACGTCCCAACGCTCGATCGATGGCCGCAAACTTGGCATTTCCCTCAATCCATTTCGCCACCTGTTCCCGCGCCAAGTAGCGCCCGATGAAAAAGGCCAAATTCGCTCCAATGGTTGCCCCGATCAGCACGTACACAGTTCCGGCCACCACCCCGAACACAGCTCCTGCCCCCAAGGTCAGCACCGAGGCTGGTAGAAGCAGCACCGTCGCTACAATGTAAATGGCAATGAAGAGGATTGGCCCCAGCAACCCCAAGCTTTCAATCCAAGCCAGAGCTTCGGCGAGCCAGTCTTGAATAACTCCAAAAAATCCCAATCGATGGGCTGCCCAAAAGATAAAAATGGCCAAGCCCAAGCCGGTAGCAAGCTTAAGCAAAATCCGCTGCTTTTGGGGATTTGTGTTGAGTTGAGGTAGCTCTTCCATTGGCTAAACTCCTACAAAGTTCTTGTGAGGCGAGCTAGGGCAAGCCAGAGTAGACAGCTCTTGGAGTGGGGGAAGTATCTTTACCCGAAAGTCGTGCCGTTCCATCCCCAAAGATAGCCTTTGGCATCGCTGAACTCAATGTAAATCCTCTTCTTGGGGATCCCCAATCGGGCCTCGATGGTGCTGCAAAAAAACTCGCTCATGGCTCGGGTTTGTTGGGCGGAAAATTGCCCGATACTCTTGATTTCTAGGTAACAACAGGGATCCCCACTGCCAGCAAAGGTCATCGGGATCCCACCCTCAAAGGCGGTCATCACGTAGGCTTCCGACTTGCCCAACTGTTCAGATAGAGCAGCAGACAGCACCTTGAGCAGTTCCTCTACTGCGGCGATTTCTGGTTGCACAGACGTTTGCAGCTTGATCAAAGGCATGGATCCCTCTCCCTCTCAACGAGTTCATCTTGGCATTCTCAGCCCCGCTTTTTGGCGATCCACCTGTGGTAGCGTAGCGACAGAGTTGGGCAAACCTCTATGGAGCAGACGAAGCCGGCCCAGCCAGAGATCGGCCACTACCGGGATCGGCCTGGGCCATGTCTTTGTGGCGTGCAAACCGAAGCTGCCCCCGCTCCTGTCGGCCCCTACAGCCAGGGCGTTACTGCTCTGGGGCCGTTTCTGTTCACCGCCGGACAGGTGGGCCTGGATCCCAAAACCGGCAAACTGGTGGGGGAGGACATTGTTTCTCAAACTCGGCAGGCGTTGCTGAACGTGCAGGCAGTGCTGGAAGCGGGGGGCACCACTCTCGCCAATGTGGTGAAGACAACGGTTTTCCTGGCCGATATGGAGGACTTTGCGGCCATGAACGAGGTTTATCGAGAGTTTTTTGCCACCGATCCGGCTCCGGCCCGCTCTTGCGTGCAGGTGGCTCGCCTGCCCCTCAATGCCCGAGTAGAAATCGAGGTTGTGGCCTGCTACCCACAATCGACCTAAATGTCTCCTGAGTCCGGCTAGCGGAATGGTTTCTGGGTCGGCGCGGATCCCGGCAAATCGGGAACTGGATCGTAGCCCCCTGGGTGCCAGGGATGACAGCGACAGAGGCGACGGAGCCCCAGCCAACCCCCACGTAGGGCACCGTAGCGCCGCACCGCTTCCAAGGTGTACTGAGAGCAGGTGGGGTAATAGCGACAAGCAGGTGGCAGCCAAGGAGAAATGCCGACCTGGTAACCCCGGATCAGGGCAATCAAGCTGCGGGTGAGGGGATCCGATTGTTCGGGCATGGGTCGGAGTCCAAAAAGCGCATCGCTACTTCAAGGTCATCTGGAACGTACCGGCGATCTCTATTGTCAATCCTTGCAGTTACCAAGAAAACTGGGTTTAAAGCCCCGCCCTAAGGCCTACGGCCCGCTGACGCGACAAGAGCGGCTTTTATCTTGCTAGACCTTTGATAAAGTAGGCTCATGCGCGTCCTCGAAGCCAAGCTCCTCAACGGCACAGCCCAGCAGTACCAAGCCCTGGATGAGGCCATTCGGACTGCCCAGTTCGTGCGCAACAAGTGCCTGCGCCACTGGATAAATCATCAGGGGGTGAACAGGGCCACGTTGTACTCCCTCTGCAAGGACTTGGCCAGAGAGTTCCCCTTCGCCCAGAAGCTGAACTCCTCTGCCCGACAAGCCAGTGCGGAGCGAGCCTGGTTTGCCATCTCCAACTTCTACCGCCGCTGCAAGGAGAAGGCAGCCCGGAAGGGCTATCCCAAGTTCCAGAAACATTGTCGCTCCGTGGAGTACAAAGTCTCCGGCTGGAAGCTGGCAGCAGATGGGATGTCCCTCACCTTCACGGATGGCTTCCAGGCAGGCACCTTTGCTTTGTATTGCAACGACAAGGCGCGGCGGGACATCCTCACCCTGAAAATCAATCGGGTGCGGGTAGTGCGGAGAGCCGATGGCTACTACGCCCAGTTCTGCCTGGACGTGGAGCGTCGGGAGAAGGTGGGCTACACCGGCGAGGTGGTGGGGCTGGATGTGGGCTTGATGCACTTCTACACCGACAGCAATGGGAACGCTGTGCCGTGTCCCAAGTTTTTGCGTCGTGCCGAGAGGAGGTTGAAACAACAGCAAAGGAGACTGAGCAGAAAGTTTCGGAGAGGGGCCAAACCCCAATCCAAGAACTACCACCAGCAGAGGAAGCGGCTGGGCAAGGTGCATCTCAAAGTCCAACGCCAGCGTAGAGACTGGGTCATCAAGCTGGCCCGGTGCGTAGTGCTCGCCTACGGCGGCGCGGAGCGCTTTGTCTAGCGACATCGTGGCGTATGAGAACTTGCCGGTGCGCAACTTGGTGTGGAATCACCACTTGGCCAAGTCGCTCGCGTAAGCGGTGCGGAGCACTATTCACGATGCCGGGTGGAGTTTATTCACCGGGTGGCTGGACTCCTACGGGAAGGTCTTCAACAAGGTGGTGGTGGCCGTGCCGCCCCAGTACACCAGTCAGGACTGTTCTCGGTGTGGCCACCGGGTGAAGAAGACGCTGTCCACTCGCACCCATCAATGCCCGCAGTGTGGGGTGGTGATCGACCGGGATGAGAATGCGGCCATCAACATCCTGCGCAAAGGGTTGGAGCTGTTGGGTGAGGAGTGGAGCAACGGTACCTTTGGGCAAAAGGGAACCGCCCCGAAAGGGGGAACGCCTGGGGAGATGAGCACCGCTGCTGTGGAGGGGCAACCTGACACGGTAAGTGCTGTCGCAGAACCAGGAACCAGAATCCCCTGCCTTTAGGCAGGGGAGTATGTCAAGGCTCAGGGAAAATAATGGTTTAATGGTGGTTTGACAGCCAAAACTTCCTGGCCCAGGCCGGAACTCTCTTGGCAGGGCCCCTTGATCTTGAGTTTGGGATCCCTTCTCACCTTGTCTATGCTGAAAACCACTCGTCGCTTGGCCCTGCTAGCCCTGTCGGGGCTGGCGGTTCTTGTTCTCGCTCCCCAGAGGGGCCTCGCCAGGCCCATCATCGTCGGCTCCAAGGACTTTACCGAGCAGTTTATTCTGGGGGAAATGTATGCCTTGGCCCTGGAGGCGGCAGGGTTCACGGTGGAGCGCAAGCTCAACCTGGGGGGCACGCCGGTAGCTCATGCGGGCCTGCTGAGCGGCGAGATCGATCTCTACCCAGAGTACACCGGCACCGGCCTGCTGACGGTGCTTAAACTGCCCACCAGCGGCGACCCGGCAGAGGTGTACGCGACGGTGGCCCGCGAGTACGAGAGCCGGTTCCGATTGATTTGGCTGGATCCCGCCCCCATGAACAACACTCAGGCCCTGGCCATGACCCGAACTAGAGCGGCTGAGCTGGGCATCGCCACCATCTCGGACATGGTGGCCAAAGCGGGCGAGCTGGTGATGATCGGGCCGCCGGAGTTTCAAGCCCGCGAGGATGGCCTACCTGGGATCCAAGCCGTCTACGGTAATTTCCGGCTCAAGGCCTACAAAGCAGTGGATCCCGGCCTCCGCTACCAGGGCTTGGTCAATGGGGAAGCGGATGTGGCAGTGGCCTTCGGCACCGATGGAGAAATTGCCGCCTTTGACCTGGTGCTGCTGGAGGATGACAAGCAGCTTTTCCCCCCCTACCAGGTGGCGCCGGTGGTGCGCAAGGACACCCTAGAGGCCAACCCCGGCATTGCCGCTGCCTTAAATGCCCTTTCCCCCCTGCTGACGGACGAGGTGATGCAGCGGTTGAACTACGAGGTGAGCGGCAACCGCAAGGAGCCGGCGGAGGTGGCCAGAACTTTCTTGGTGGAAGCCGGCATTCTCAAGAAATAACCTTGCCTGTTGCATGAGACCCTGAGGTGAGCACCGTCGAGTTCGAGCGGGTATCGCTGCGCTTTCCCCACAGTTCCCAGCCAGCTGTGGAGGAGTGCAGTTTTTCCATAGAATCGGGCCAGTTGGTGGTCATCCTGGGGCCTTCTGGCTGCGGCAAAACCACCCTTCTGAAAATGGTGAATCGCTTGCTGGATCCCACCCAGGGGCAGATTCGCTTGGACGGGCGGGATATCCGCCAGTTTCCCGTCACGGCTCTGCGGCAGCGGATCGGCTATGTTATCCAGCAATCGGGGCTGTTTCCCCACATGACGGTGGCCCAGAATGTGGCGGTAGTGCCGCGACTTTTGGGGTGGCCGAAGGAGCGCATCCGCGAGCGGGTGGACGAGCTGCTCAGCTTGGTTAATTTGCCCCCCCACGAGTACCGCCACCGCTACCCTGCCCAACTGTCGGGTGGACAACAGCAGCGGGTGGGGCTGGCGCGGGCGCTGGCCGGGGATCCAGGGCTGCTGCTGATGGACGAGCCCTTTGGGGCCATCGACGCCATTACCCGCAGCAAGCTGCAAGAGGAGATCCTGCGCCTGCAACGGCAATTGAAAAAAACCATCCTGTTCGTCTCCCACGATGTGGAAGAGGCGCTGCGCCTGGCGGATCGCATTTTGGTGATGCAGAAGGGGCGGGTGGTGCAGTTCGACACTCCCTTTCGGCTGCTCACCCAGCCGGCTACTCCCTTTGTCAGGGAACTGCTGGGGGCAGATGACATGGTACGGCAGTTGAGTGTGCTGCGGGTGGAAACGGCGATGGCCGGGATCCCGCACAACCACAAAATCCAAGAGGGAGCGATGGTGAGGCCCCAGGCCACTTTGCGGCAAGCCTTGTCCCTGCTGTTGCGCACAGGGGCGGCAGCCCTGACGGTGTGGGAGGACGGGCGGGCCATCGGCGTTTTGACCTTGGATCACATTCGCAGCTTGGCCATGCTGGAGGGGGGATCCGCGTGAGCTATCTCCTCAGCCATCCCGGCCTGGTGTGGCAGCTCACCCAAGAGCATTTGGCGATGGTGGGGATGACCCTGGGCATGGCGGTGGTGCTGGCGGTGCCGCTGGCTCTGCTGGTTCACCACGTGCGCTGGTTGGCCCTGCCGGTCATGGGGATCCTCAGCATCCTGTACACAGTGCCCAGCCTGGCTTTGATCATTTTGTTGGTGCCCTGGCTTGGCCTCAATGCCCGCTCGGTGGTGGTGGCGATGGTGATCTACACGCAGGTGATCTTGGTGCGCCATTTTTGCGTGGGCCTGCGCTCGGTCGAGCCTGCCATCCTGGAAGCTGCCAAGGGCATGGGGATGAACCTCTGGCAACGGTGGTGGCAGGTGCAGGTGCCGCTCATGCTGCCCATTGTTTTGGCAGGGCTGCGGCTGGCGGCAATTGTGGCCATTGCCATTGCCACCGTGGGCGCCAAGTTTGGGGCAGGGGGACTGGGAACCCTGCTGTTCGACGGCATTGCCCAGGCCGGTCGCTACGACAAGATCTGGGCCGGATCCCTGGCGGTGGGATCCCTGGCCTTGCTGGTGAACACAGCCTTGCTCAGCCTGGAATGGGCGGCCCGTCGTGGCTGAGGGGATAAACTTTCGAGCAGGTCGGTCTTCTCTGTAGTTCTGTGTATAGTTCTGTGGGGCGAAGCTGGGTGTAGCATGGGTGAGCAACCAGGGACTCCGTCCCGCTGGCGTGAGCGGGTGAGAGATTGGTCATCCCGCGCCGATTGGGAGCTGATGGAAGCGCTCAAGGCGGGGCAACCTGCTGCTCTGGCTGCGCTCTACGATCGCTATGCCGGCTTGGTCTATGGGCTGGCCTTCAAGATCCTGGGCCACGTGGCCGAGGCAGAAGACCTGACTCAGGAGGTGTTTGTCGAGCTGTGGCGCAAGGTTGGCTGTGATCCAAGGACTCCGTCCGAGTCGCGCGAGCGGCGGGGATCCCTGAGCAGTTTTTTGTGCATCCTGACCCGCTCGCGGGCCATTGACCGTCTGCGTTCTCAGGGCAGCCACCAACTTCTTTTGAAACGCTGGCAGACCATTCTCAGCGCCGTTCGTGTTGACGGAACGGAGTCCCATAGCAAGATCCCGCTCCCTTTTGAGCAGGTTTCCATCGAGGAGCGGCGGCAAGCGGTGCAAGCGGCCCTCGGCCAACTGCCCGAAAGCCAGCGGCAGATCCTGGAGTTGCTCTATTACCAAGGGTTGAGCCAGGCGGACATTGCTCGCCAATTGGGGATCCCGTTGGGGACGGTTAAGACCCGCTCTCGCCAAGCTCTCTGCAAATTGCGGGGATCCCTGCGCGCCCTTCTGGGTTTCTGCTCGCGTCAGCGGGACCGCGTCCTTTCGCGTTAGCGGGACGGAGTCCTAGGTTTGGAGTTGAGTTCTGGTGTCGGGATGGCCATGTCTGATCGCGTCAGCGGGACGGAGTCCTTTCGCGTCGGCGGGACGGAGTCCTTATCCACCTCGCCCCCTTTAACAGAGGAACGGGAAGAACTGGCCGGCTATCTGCTGGGGGACTTGTCTCCCGAGCAGGCGAGTGCTCTAGAGGCACGCCTAACTCAAGACCCTCGGCTGGTGGCCGAACTGCAAGCCTTGCAAGAAACCTTGGAATTGTTGCCCTACGGATTGCCAGGAGTGCTCCCGCCTGCCAGCTTGCGCGATAAGGTGATGGCAGAGGTGGGGGCTATGGGCTTGCGCGAGCAGGAGATGGCAGTCCCCCTTCACTCTCCACTGCCTGCTTTTGGGGTGGGGTGGCGCTGGTTGGGAGGCTTGGTGGCGGCAATTTTGGTTCTGCTCAGCTTGGACAACTGGCGACTGCGGCAAGCACTGCAACTAGCCCAGTTAGAGCCGGTGCGAGCATTGTCTCATCTCCTGCAACAGCCGGGATCCCGTCTGGTGCATTTGCAGGGGGAGGTGGGGACGGCCAATGTGCTGTTTCGCCCAGGAGACTGGCAGGAGGTTATCTTGGCCGCACGGGATCTGCCCCAACCGGTGGCGGGGGAGCGCTACTCCCTCTGGCTCAAGCTGGATAATGGCGAGTTCCTCCACTGTGGTGACTTTCAGGTGGATGCTCAAGGCTCTGCTCTGGTGGCCCTACGCCCATCCCGCACGTTGCCGGCAGGTACCCGCGCCCAAGAGCTGGTGATTGCGACCGGTTCCCGCCAACTGCCCGCTCGCGCCAGCGGGACGGAGTCCTTGAAACCCCTTCTGAAGGGCAAAGTGTGAGGTGAGAGGAAAGGTTGGCCTGCAAAGGTTAGCTGTGTTGGTGGGGGTGCTGCTGGCCCTTCTGGCTTTGTGGTGGACGGATCCCACGCCAACAACCCTAAGCCAATACGTTACTTCTTTGCAGGAGCGCACTCCTTCTCAACTCCACAACATTCGCCGAGCCGTCCAAAGCCTGGATGGAGTTTACATCATGCCTGCGACACGCTCACAGGAACAGGCAGAAGTGATTTTTTCCTTCAACCAAGTGGTGGGGCCGCGCAGCCTGGAACGAGGCTATGTGCCCGCGCCGGTGTTTATGGTGGCCGAAACCCTGGATTCGGTTGGGGGAGGAATCTGTCAGGTGTCCTCTAGCCTTTACAATGCTGCTCTGTTGGCAGGGCTGGAGGTGGTGGAGAGGCACCCCCATTACCGGCAGGTGGAATCGGTGCCCCCTGGCCTGGATGCCACCGTTTGGTACGGCTTGGCCGACCTCAAGCTGCGCAACCCTTTCCCTTGGCCGGTGCGCTTGCGAGTTCAGATCCGCGGCCAAAATCTGATCGTGTCCGTGCTGGGACGGGGATCCCGCCACGCCCTGAGGATCCCACCCATCCGTGTAGAGGGGCACCGGCTGGATCCCCAGCATTTGCAGGTGAGCGTGTATCGGGGCAACGAGCGCCTCTCCCAGGATCGCTATGTCGTCGCTCCCTAGCCTCTCATCTTGCCCTCATTGGCCCCCTGCTTCCGCTTCTCAGAGGCAGCTCCCCAG
>NZ_JANSIN010000074.1:0-8570 GCF_047462115.1 Synechococcus sp. R50.1
TTCAAATGCGGGCACTGCGGTTGGGAAGGGGATGCGGATTTTAACGGTGCGAAGGTGATTGCGCTTTTGGGGGCTGCCGTAAACCAGCCTAGAGGTCCGTGGTTGGCTTGCCAACTGCAGGGCTGCCGAAAGCCCGCCCTGTACTGCGAAGCAGTCAGGGTCGGGTAGTTTACTAAAATGCCACCTCGGAGCTTCTTCCCCATAGGTCTTGCTCTCCAGCGTTACGTCCTCACAATCTTAGCTTCACATTGCTTCATGAAAACCCAAAAACAATGTCTGGCTCTCCACCTGGGAGTGTGGCACGGCCTCTTCTCCAACTATCGACCCACCGCCGGCGGCTGGGAGCTGGGGGGCCAAAAGCGCAGCCTCATCACCTTTGAGGCCTTGGCTCCATCCTCTTCTTCAGGAAGTCCGGCGGCAGGGATCGCGATCCGCCAAACCAACGCCTACTACCCCCTACAGGGATCCCCCACTCCCGAAAGCTCCCAGAGCTGGGTCTACCAGGATTTCTCGCCGGGATTGCGCTTTTTCCCCGATGGATCCTTTTCCAACGGGCGGGTGCAACTGGCACCGTTCAGCGATTTTGCCGTCGAGCAGGGCTTTCTCTGGGGGGATCGCAAGGCGCGGGTGGTGCAACAGTGGGATGCCCAAGGTCGTCTGGTAGAGGTAACCGCGATCCTGGAGCGGCGCGGCCAAGCTTTGGATCCCGTTGCAGACTGTGCACCCCTGAGCAAAGAGCGACTGAGGGCCTGTCTACAGGGGAGATGGCGGGGGATCGCCCAGAGCTTTGCGGTTGCCGAGGGCCGGTTTGCCGAAGCCGAGGTGGACTGCTCGGGGGCAGAGTGGTTGAGCAACTGGGATCCCTTGCCGGGAGGGCTGTGGATTGGCGGGCCGGATCCCTTGCCCATCCCTACCGCCCACCGGGATCGCAGCTTTTCGGTGAGCCTGAGCTGGTTTCCGCAGCCGGAAGACTGCCATTGTCTCTTGCGTTTGATCCGGGACTACGATGCCCGCGGTGCTTGGCAGCGGGTTACGCTGATCCGGGCGCAGAGGGATCCCGTTTGAGAAAGGCGCAAACCTGGGCAAACACCGTTTCCCGCTCGCAGTCCAAAGTGAGGATGTGGTCGGAGTGCTCCAGCCAATGCAAGATCTTCTCCTCGGATCCCAGCTCTTGATAGAGCCACGCTGCCTGTTCAGGATCCACTACTGTATCTTGGCGAGATTGCAGGATCAGGGTGGGAACCCGGATGCCGGCCACCTCTCCCTTGACCCGCTCGATGAGCTCGAGGGCGCTGCGCACTGCCGACAGATTGAAGCTGCGAAAATAGGCTACCTTTTCCGCCAAAGCGCGGACATCCCCGTCCCGAATGGGCAGATGGAAGCGGGGGACATCCTCCAACAACCACCCCAGGCTGTTCAGGTACTGCTCTGGGCGAAAAAGATAGTACCAGCGGTGGCGAATGGCGAAAAATGGCGCCAGCAGCACCAATTTATGGATGGGATGGGCAAAAGCCAGGTGCAAAGCCAGCAGACAGCCGGTGGAAAAGCCCACCAAGGAAACGCGGGGATACTCCTGCTGCAGAGCCAGGTAATGCTCCAAAGCCCGCCCGTACCACTCCGTCCAGCGGGAAGGGGGCATGTGGGCAGACCGGCGGTCGTGTAAGCGATGCGGAGCACTGTCATGGCCGGGATAGTTAAATCCCTGCACCGTCAGGCCAGCCGCCAACAGCCGCTCTGCCAGCCATTGCAACTCGTAAACACCGCCCCCCAATCCATGTAGCAGCAGACAGGCGTGTTCCCCTGCTCCTCGCCACAAAAAGGGTTCGTTACTCAACATAAAAAAATAAAACTCCGTTCCACTTCGCGACGGGATCCCTTGCTAGCCCAAGGTGATATCCAGCAACATCATCACCACAAACCCACTGATGACCCCAAAGGTGCCCTCCCGCTCCAACCCCTGCCGGTGCGACTCAGGGATGATCTCATCTGAGATGACAAACAACATCGCCCCCGCCGCAAAAGCCATGCCCCAGGGTAGTAGGGGCTGCGCCAGAGAAACCACCGTTGCTCCCAGGATGCCGCCGATGGGCTCCACCAGTCCGGTCAGCAGGGCGATGCCAAAAGCGAACAGCCGCGAGTACCCCTGGCCCACCAGTGACAAAGCCACCACCAGCCCTTCTGGCATGTTCTGCAAGCCGATCCCCAACGCCAACGCCAACCCATCGCCGACTTGGCCGGTAGCGAAACCCACTCCCACCGCCAAGCCTTCCGGGAAATTGTGCAGGGCAATGGCAATGATGAACAGCCAAATCCGCTTCAAATGGGCGCGGTTCTCCCCTTCAACCCCTTTGAAAAAGTGCTCGTGAGGAAAGAGGCGGTGGGCACTCTCCAGGAAGATCGCCCCTAGCAGCAGGCCTGCCACCATCACCACAGCCGCCCCAAATGGGGAATACCCCAGCGCTATGGCTGCCTCGGTGCCCGGCACCAGCAGGGAAAAAGAGGTGGCCGCCAGCATCACCCCACCCCCAAATCCCAGCAGGATCCCTTGCGCCCTTTCGGAGAGCGAGGGAAGAAAAAGGGCCGGCAAAGCCCCCAGCCCCGTCGCCAAGCCGGCGATCAAGCTGGCCAGGGATCCCATCCCAATTGGATGCACAAGCCAATCTCCACAAAGGCCGAATGCTTTTCAATTCTCCTCCCTTTCCAACGTTGTGTGAACATTGCTGGCTCGAGCGGCATAGGCGAGGTTCTGAAAGTTGGCTTGGAGCGCCAGATTTTGTGTTTATGAGCAAGGTACACAAGAGCAAGTCTGAAGGAGCTATTCCCTAGTTGGAGTTTGCCAGCTAAGCCAAGGTTTATTACAATAACTGTGAATTGCCTCGGCGCAGAAGCGTCCTGAACAGCAATTGGACTGGAGTACACTGCAGCAAGACAGGTCGATAAAAACTAAAGTCAAGTCCGATAGTGATGAGGAGTGAGAGAGCGATGAAGAAAAAAGCAGCTACAACTCTTGTGGCCTTGAGTCTAGGAGCGGCCTGTCTAGGACTGACCGGCTGCGGTGGCGGCGGAAGCGGTGGGACGACAGTGCCTACACCTACACCGACTCCAACTCCGACACCTACGCCGACTCCGACACCTACGCCGACTCCGACACCCACGCCGGGTGCCCCGACTTTTGCCAAGGCATTTAGTTCTACCTCGGTCTCGCTGGCTTTTGGCTCCACTCCCAAAACAACTCTGACCTACACGATTACCAACACAGCCGCTCTGCCGCTGACTGGTCTAGCTTTTTCCGACACCTTGCCTAACGGTTTGGTCATTGCCAGTCCCAATAACCTGAGCGATGGCTGTGGGGGGACGGTGATAGCTTCACCAACAACCACTTCCATCTCGTTGGTCAACGGCTCATTGGCAGCCAACGCTAGCTGCACCATCAGCCTGGATCTTCAAGTTACGGCCACGACAGTGGGATCCCTGACCAGCCCCGCGGTAACCCTGAGCAGCAACCAAGGGCTCAATGCCACCGCTGCGGCTATCAACCTAACGGTAACGGTGCCAGCTCCCGACTTTACCATGGAATTTCTTCCCAACCCGCTTGGCCCAATCGGCGCACCTGCCGCTAGCGGGACTGGAACTTTGACGTTTACCATCACCAACAAGGCAGCCATTCCATTGACGGGCTTGGCCTTTAGCCACACCTTGCCGCCAGCGCCGGTTGGTGGTTTGCAATTTGCCGGTGCGGCGACTCCTACATCGTGCGGCTCCCCCAATATCACAACCTCGGGGACTCCGCCCACCACCATTGGATTCACCGGAGGACAAGTAGCCCCAGGACAAACTTGCACAGTGACCATCTCTGTCCAAGTCTCATTCGTAGCTGCGGACCCACCCGGCACCTACAACTACCCCAACTCCCCGGTGACGTTGAACAGCACTGAGGCTGCCCCTGTTACAGTGGGGCCGGTAACCTTGACGGTTCAGGCTATTAATCCTTGACGGTTCAGGTTAATTAGTCCTTCAAAAGCAGCTCGGCAATTTGAACGGCGTTGAGGGCCGCACCTTTGCGGATTTGATCCCCGCATAGCCACAGCTCCAGGGCCTTGGGCTCGGAGATGTCCTGGCGGATGCGGCCCACCGCCACTTCATCCTTGCCGGCCACGTCGATGGGCATGGGAAAGCGGTTCTGCTGCCAATCTTCAATGAGCACCACCCCAGGGGCCTGGGCCAGGATTTGCCGGGCTTTTTCCACAGGGAAGGGCTGTTCAAACTCCAGGTTGAGGGCCTCGGCGTGGGTACGTAGCACCGGCACCCGCACACAGGTAGCTGTCAGCCGCAGGTTGGGGGATCCCATAATCTTGCGGGATTCGTTCACCATCTTCATCTCTTCCTGGCAGTAGCCGTTCTCTTGCAGGGGGCTGTTGTGGAGGAAGAGGTTGAAGGCAATGGGGTAAGGGAACACCTGGGGCGGAAACGGCTGCCCCTGCAGGTAGGCGCGGGTTTGCTCTTGCAGCTCCACCATGGCGCGGGCCCCGGCCCCACTGGCCGATTGATAGGTGGCGGCCACCACGCGGCGCAGGGGGATGTGGCGATGCAGGGGGTAGATGGCCACGCACATTAGGATGGTGGTGCAGTTGGGATTGGCAATGATCCCTTGGTGACGGAAGGCTTCCTGGGGGTTGACCTCCGGCACCACCAGCGGAACATTGGGATCCAGGCGAAAGGCGCTGGAGTTGTCAATCAGCACCGCCCCCGCCTCGACGATGGTTCTGGCCCAGGCTTTGGAGACACCGGCTCCGGCAGAGGCCAGCACCAGATCCAGGCCCCGGAAGGCCGCTTCTGAAACTGGTTCCACCGGGATCCGCTCCCCCTTGAAGGTCAAATAAGTGCCCGCTGAACGGGGCGAGGCCAAAAGCTTGAGGTCGGCTACAGGAAAGTGGCGCTCTTCCAATAGCGTCAGCAGCTCCGTCCCTACTGCTCCTGTTGCTCCCAAAATGGCTACTCGTTGTTGCCGTGCCATGCTTTCTTGTCCTTAGGTTTTCCTAATTCTAGGGTTCCAGAGGTGGCTGTAATCGAGGCCAAAGCAGCCTGCACCTCTGCTAGCTCGACTTGATCGGTCAGCTCCGCTTGGCCAATCCGGCGGGGCAAAACGAAGCGAATCCGCCCCTGTTTGACTTTCTTGTCGGCCTGCATCGCCTGCAGCACTGCCTCCCAAGGGATCCCGGCCGGCCACCGGCTGGGCAGTCCTGCTTTCTCGATCAGGCGTCGTTGCCGCTCCGCCTCGGCAGCGCTCCACCAACCCAAGCGACGGGCAATCTCCCCGGCAGCTACCATGCCGATGGCAACAGCCTCCCCGTGTAGGTAGCGGCGGTAGCCGGTGGCAGCTTCTAGGGCATGGCCGAGGGTGTGGCCGTAGTTGAGGATGGCCCGCAGGCCCGCTTCTTTCTCGTCCTGCTGCACCACCCAGGCTTTGCACTCGGCACAGCGGCGCAGCAGGTAGTGCAAGTCTGCGGGAGTAAAGTCGGTATAGCGGCTCAGTTGGGGTCGATCTTCCAAAAACTCAAATAGGTCGGCAGCCTGAATCACGCCATATTTGATCACCTCCGCTAGGGCTGAGGTAAACTCCCGCTGGGGCAGAGTCTGCAATAGCGTTGGATCAATCCACACCAGGCGCGGCTGATAAAACGCCCCAATGAGGTTTTTCCCGCCAGGATGGTTGACACCGGTCTTGCCACCAATGGCCGCATCCACCATGGCCAAAAGTGAGGTGGGCACCTGCACAAAAGGGATCCCGCGCAGCCAAGTGGCGGCGGCAAACCCCACCATGTCGCCAATGACCCCCCCTCCTAGAGCCACCAAGGTGGAGGAGCGCTCCAGGCCAAAGGCTAGGGCGGCGTCGTAGATCTTGGCCACCGAGCGCAGGGTTTTGTAGCGTTCGCCGGCAGGCAATAGGCAGAGGTGGGCGGCAAACCCCGCTTGTTGCAGCCCCTGCAGCAACTTCTCGGCAAAGTGTTTGGCAATGCCGGGATGGCTCACCACCAGAGCCTTGCCGGAAAGCCCTCTAGCTCGCATTTGGGATCCCAACTGGATGAGGCTGTGGCCAGGGGGGCCTTCGGCAGACTGGAGGAGAATATCGTAGGAGCTGTGGGGAAGCTTGACAGGGATCAGATAGGGATCCATGCGTGTCGGTCCTGGGGGGCGGGATCCAGTGTGGCATGTTCTGCTCCCGTCTGCCTGCTGCAGGCATTGTCCTTGGGGTCTGAAAGCCCAGGGGATCCTGCTAGGGGTTGGGGTCAACTGGCTGCGGCTCCGACTGGGGAGTGAGGGTTTCCAAATCCGGCAGAGCTGTTCCCGCCGGCGAGGCCGAGTCTTCCTGGGCCAAGTCCTGCAGGGCGGCTTGGGCCGGCTGAAATTGCGGATCCAGCTCCAGACAGCGCTGCAAGCTGGCTTGGGCGGCTGCTCGCTGGCCGGCCTGCAGTTGAATCAGCCCCAGGGTATGCCAAAAGGCGGGCCGCTGCGGATCCAGGTGCGTGGCCTGTTGGGCGTCTGCCAGGGCAGGTTCCAGCTTCCCCAATTTCAAGGCTTCCCAGGCGCGGTTGTTGAGGGCCACAGCATCTTCTGGGGTGAGCTGCAAAACCCGCGAGTAGGCTTGCACAGCTTGTTCGGGATCCCTCAGCTCGCTGTAGATCAACCCCAGGGCAAACCAGCCCCAGGGATCCCGTTCGTTGAGGTGGATCATCTGCTGGCAGGCGGCACGGGCTTCTTCCAGCCGGCCCAGGCGCCGCAGGCCGGTGATCTGGCCAAACCAGCAGGCAGAACTGCCGGGACGCTGCTGCACTAAGCGCTGGAAATGCCGTAGGCTGGCCTCATATTGCCCCAGCTCCTGCTGAGCTACCGCCAAGGCATAGCGGGCTGGAAAGTGCTCCGGCTTGATCTTGAGGGCTTCCTCGAAGTGGATACAGGCTTCTTTCAGGTAGCCCAATTTCTGGAAGGCCACACCGCGGGCGTACCAGCTTTTGTAGTTGTCGGCATCGTAGCGCAGAGCGCGTTCTAGGGCCTTGCTGGCCAGCCGATACTGCCCCAAGCGCAGCAGGGCCACCCCCAAGTTGTGCAGGGTTATGGGATCCCGGCGACGCAGCCGCAGCGAGCGCTTGTAACATTCAACAGCCGAGCGCAGCCGGTGGCAGTGGAAGAGGGCATTGCCTTGGTAACGCCAAACCCGCCCGCTTTTGGGGTTGAGCTTCAAGACCCGGGCAAAACTGGCCGCTGCCGAGCTGGGCCGACGCAGCCGCCGCAGCACGATCCCACGGGCCAGCCAGGTGCGGGGCTGCTTGGGGTTGTGGCGCAGCGCTTTGTTCAGGCTGTTCAGGGCCAGCTTCGACCGCTTCAGTTGCAGCAGGCGGATGCCGCGGTTATGCCAGGCCAGAGCATCTTCCGGGTTGCTCTCCAGCACCTTGTCGTAGTTAACCACCGCCGACTTGTACTGCCCCAGGCGCCCCAGAATCAGGGCCAGGCGCAGCCGGGTTTCTTCGTCGTAGGGGTTGATGCTCAGGGATCCGTTGTAGCTGTCCACCGCCTCGCGGTAGCGGGCCAGCTGCACCAGCACATCCCCACGGCGGCTCCAAGCCAGGGCGAAGTTGGGATCCATGTTCAGAGCCCGGTCGTAGGCGGCCAGGGCTTCCGTCAGGTTGCCGCGGCGACGCCAGTCTTCCCCCCGCTCGAATTGGATGTCGGCACTGTTCCACTGAAACAGCCGCTGAATGAACTGCAAAATGGCGATCTGACGCGCTCCTTCTTCTGGCGTGGCGGAGGGGGTTTCGCCTGTGGCAATGCGCAGGATGGCCATCTGGATGGCCCGCAAAAAGGCCTGAAATCCCCGCACCTCTTCATCTTCCAGGGACTCTTTCCCCTCACGGCGGCGGTATTGCAGCCGGAACCGCTGCAGATCCCCGGGGGCAGGGAAGCTGGGATCCAAAAAGTGCATTAGCTCCAAGGCGCGGTACTCAAACAGCACCGGATCCTCTTCTGAGCCAGTAAAATCCAGCAGGGGCGCCTCTTCCAGGGGGCGGGGTAGCTCAGTGGGGGTGTGCAGCAGCGTCAGCAGGCGCTGGTTTTGTCGTGCCGGGGCATGGGGAAACCCGCTGTACAGCTCATCCCTTGGCCAGGGATCGGCAACAAACTCTGGAGAGGCCACCACTCCCACCCAGCGGCATTGTTCGATGGCCAGTTGCAGCTCCAGCTTGCGGTTATCCCCCGGCTGCAGCATCCAGCGGTCAAACCAGACTTTGAAACCCTCGCGATCCAGCCGCTCCGCCAGTTGACGCGCCCACCGGGCTTGCTCTCGGTGGTAGCGCAAGAAAAGGTCGAACTTGTAATGCTCTGAAGACATGAACGCCCGCTCGCTGCTCTTCTCCAGCTTATCTTTGCGTTATCGCTGCGCGATGCTTTCACAAACGCAAACGCATTTGCTCCCCATCGGGTCTGGGGCAAGGAGCAAACGTAAACTACCCGGCTCCGACCGCTAAGCGGTACGGAGCGGGCTTTCAGTAGCCCTGGGCCTGCTCTGCTCTACCAGA
>NZ_JANSIN010000075.1:0-8472 GCF_047462115.1 Synechococcus sp. R50.1
TGTTTGGAAACAAACAGAATGCTATCGCTGCATAGTTGAACAGTGATGTTCAGCAGTGTTCAGCGTAAATGTATCAGTATCCCTGTCGTTCGGAAGGCCAGCTGCCTGTCTGAGCGACCAGCGGAGTCTCCTTCAGACCTTGGCCCAACTTAATCTCATTAAGTATTGTTACTTAATCGTGTTATCTTGGGTTAAGGTCAAACCTTGAGAGGCATGACCTCGAAACCATGGCCCGTTCTTCCAGACTCCTCTCTCACAGTTCTACCCGTTGGAAGGCGACCCAGTGGAAGCCCAGACCACTGCCTCCCTTGGAGAATGCACCTCCTTCTCCGAAGCGGGAGGAAGAGACAGGGGATCCAGTTGCGTCAGAGCCACCCCTTGCCCTGGGGAAGCCCGATTTGGCGAGGAAGGTGAAGGGTGGAGCTAGGGGGGCAGCAGTTGCTGGCAGCGGGAGCTATGAAGCGCTGCAGCTGTGGCTGGTGCTGGTTACCTTGGGGGTAAGTCTGGCCATTGCCGTGGGAGTGGCCCTGGTTTACTCTCTGGGGGTAGCTGCCAACTACTTGCTGGGGGCGGTTGTTGGCGTGGTTTATCTGCGCATGCTGGGCCGCGGCGTAGCGGAGCTGGGCAAAAGCCGCAACCGTTTGGGGGTGACGCGTTTGGCTCTGTTTGTCGGGCTGATCGTTTTAGCCACTCAGGTGAAGTCTTTACAGATATTGCCCATTTTCCTGGGGTTCATGACCTACAAGGTCACCCTGCTCATTCATCTTGTCCAGACCTTGACCCGTTCATCTTCTTCTGTGTGATGCCCATGAACCTGTCCTTCTCCTCTCCTCCTCTTTTGGCAGAACTCGAGGTCGGCCATCACCTTTACTGGCACCTGGGCAAATTCACGGTTCACGGGCAGGTTTTGATCGCCAGCTGGATCGCCATTGCCCTGATCTTGACGGTGGTTATCTTGGGCACCCGTCAACTGCAGCGGGAGCCGGCTGGTCTGCAAAACTTTGTCGAGTATGCCCTGGAATTTGTGCAGAGCATTGCCCGTGCCCAGATTGGCGAGAAAAACTTCCGGCCCTGGGTACCCTATGTCGGCACCTTGTTCCTGTTCATCTTCGTCTCCAACTGGATGGGCAACCTCTTCCCCTGGAAGTTAATTCCCCTGCCGGAAGGGGAGCTGGCCTCTCCCACCAACGACATCAACACCACTGCTGGCTTGGCGCTGCTCACCAGCATCATGTATTTCGTGGCCGGCATCAGCAAGCGGGGGCTGTCTTACTTCAAAAAATACATTGAGCCTACCCCGATTCTGCTGCCCATCAATGTTTTGGAAGATTTCACCAAGCCCCTTTCCCTGAGTTTCCGTCTGTTCGGCAACATCCTGGCCGAAGAGCTGGTGATAGCGGTGTTGGTGTTGCTGGTGCCTCTGTTTATCCCAGTGCCGGTGATGATTTTGTTTCTGTTTACGGGGGCAATTCAGGCTTTGATCTTCTCAACCCTCTCGGCAGCTTACATTGGAGAGGCGCTGGAAGGTCATGGAGGAGGGGATCACCACGATTGAGCCCGCTGTTTGGCCGATCACCTTGGCCTTTTCACGGAGGATCATCTCAAGTGGGCCAGCGCAAGGGATCCCTTCTTTTGGTAAGGTTTGTTGGGGCTGACAGATTGGTTCTGAAAGCCGCCGACAAGGGAGTGATTTGAGGCTGTAGTGTATCAGACCCGATCACCTCTGAAGCTCAAGAGACGTTGTTGTTGTGTCAATCACCAAGGAGCATCTCACTATGGATCCGTTAACCTCTGCTGCTTCTGTTCTGGCTGCTGCTCTGGCCATTGGTCTGGGATCCCTGGGCCCTGGGATCGGTCAAGGGAACGCTGCTGCTGCTGCGATGGAAGGGGTGGCCCGCCAACCTGAGGCGGAAGACAAGATCCGCGGCAACCTGCTGGTTAGCCTGGCCTTCATGGAAGCTCTGACCATCTACGGCTTGGTGGTGGCTTTGGTGCTTTTGTTTGCCAACCCCTTCGCCTAGTGTCCTACGGGGGCGGGCCGCAGCGATGGCTGAGGTGAACCACATCCGCCCCCCAACCCGGCCTGACGGTAGACCTAAGTTTCTGTTGGGGTCATAACACCCATGCTCTTCCAAACTCTATTGGCTGTTGAAGCGGCTGAAAAAGGTGGTCTTTTCGATCTGGATGCCACCCTGCCCGTGATTGCCATTCAGTTTTTGCTGTTGGTGGCAGTGCTCAACTCCCTCTTCTATGAGCCGGTTACGCGGGCTATCGACAGCCGCAGCGACTACATCCGCACCACTCAAGCGGAAGCCCAAGAGCGGTTGGACAAGGCGGTGTCGTTGACCCGACAGTATGAGTCTGAGATCAGCCAGGCCCGCTTGCAAGCCCAGCAGGTGATCGCTGAGGCAGAGGCTGCAGCTGCTCGCATTCGTTCCGAGAAACTGGCTGCTGTGCAGGCAGAGATCCAGCAGAAGCTGGAGGCGGCGCGGCTACAGGTCGAGCAAGAGAAGCAGGCAGCCCTCGAACAGCTGCAGCAGCAGGTGGATGCCATTGCCGCCCAGATTACCCAGAAACTGTTGGGCAGTGCTCGTTAGATCGCTGGTTGGAAGTACTTTTGGAGGAGCTTGCGATGCCTGTGTGGAGTTGGGTGGCCGGTTGGATCTTGGCTGTGGCCGAGACCACGGAGCTACTCCCAGAAGCCAAGGCAGGAGAGGGGGATCTCTTGGCCAAGATTCTCGAGAGCAACCTGATCAACATCGCCATCATTCTCACCTTGCTGTTTATCTTGGGTCGCAAAGTGGTGGGAGAAGCCCTGGCCAAGCGGCGGGAGGGGATCCTAGAAGAACTGCGGCAGGCGGAGCAGCGCAAACAGGAAGCCATCGAGAAGCTGGCGGATCAGCAGCAAAAGCTGGCCCAGGCTCAGCAGGAGGCTGAACGTATCCGCAAGCAGGCGGAAGCCAACGCCGAAGCCCGTCGGCAAGAGTTGTTGGAGCAGGCGGAGCGGGAAGTGGAGCGGCTGCGGGCCAATGCCGAGAAAGAGTTGTCTAGCGAGCAGGAGCGGGTTTTTCAGGAGTTGCGTCGGCAGATCGTTCGCCAAGCCTTGAGCAAGGTGGAGCAGGAGCTGCCGCAGCACCTCAACGAAGAGACCCACCGCAGCCTGATCGAGAAAGGGATCCAAATGATTGCCCGCTAACTCTCAAGGAGGAGAAAGGTATGATCAGCAGCACAATGGCTGAGAAGGTGGTGGATCCCTATGCCGAGGCTCTCATTGCTCTTGGGTCAGGCCAGGGATTGCTGGACACTTTTGCCGCCGATATGCGCTTTATTGCCGAGGTTTTGCGGGCTACGCCGGAGCTGGGCCAGTTTCTCGCCAACCCGGTGATCAAGGCCGAGGCCAAAAAGAACCTGCTGCAGCAAGTATTTGCCGATCAGATCCACCCTCTGCTGCTGAATGCGCTGAAGTTGTTGACCGACCGCCGCCGTATCATGTTTCTCGGGACTGTTTGCCGGCGCTTTTTGGATCTGCAGCGGAAGCTCCAGAACATCGTCCTGGCCGAGGTGACGACGGCGATACCCTTGACGGAAGCTCAGCAGCAGTCAATTCGCGAGCGGGTGATGGACTTCACCCAGGCCAGCGGTGTGGAGTTGCAAGCCACTCAGGATCCGGAGCTGCTGGGAGGGGTGGTCATCAAGATTGGATCCCAGGTGATCGACCTCAGCTTGCGTGGACAGTTGCGCCGGCTTGCCTTGCAGTTGGCCTAAGTTGGTTTTTGAGGATCCCTTCCCATTACTTGAGAGGACTGCTATGCCTACCATTCGCCCAGACGAGATTAGCACCATCATCAAACAGCAGATTGAGCAGTACAACCAGGAGATGCAGGTCTCCAATGTGGGGACAGTTCTGCAGGTGGGGGATGGCATTGCCCGCATCTACGGTTTGGATAAGGTGATGGCCAGCGAGCTGCTGGAATTTGAGGATGGCACCACCGGTATTGCCCTCAACCTGGAAGAAGACAACATCGGTGCCGTGCTGATCGGCTCCGGGCGAAATATCCAGGAGGGATCCACCGTCAAATCTACGGGCAAAATCGCCAGCATCCCCGTGGGGGAAGCCCTCTTGGGCCGCGTGGTGGATCCCTTATGCAACCCCATTGACGGCAAAGGCCCGATCCAGTGTACGGAGTCTCGCCTGATCGAATCGCCAGCGCCTGGCATTGTCGATCGCCGCTCTGTGTACGAGCCCCTGCAAACCGGCATTACCGCCATCGATGCCCTGATTCCCATCGGGCGGGGGCAGCGGGAACTGATCATCGGCGACCGCCAAACCGGCAAGACCACCGTTGCTGTGGACACAATCCTGAACCAGAAAGGGCAGGATGTGATCTGCATTTACGTAGCCATTGGCCAGAAGCAGAGCACCATCGCCCAAGTGGTGGGCATCCTGACCGAGCGAGGGGCCATGGACTACAGCATTGTGGTGGCTGCCGGCGCCGATAGTCCAGCTCCGTTGCAGTGGCTGGCCCCCTATTGTGGTGCCACCATTGCCGAATACTTCATGTACCAGGGCAAACACACCCTGGTGGTCTATGACGATCTCTCCAAGCAGGCGGTGGCCTATCGGCAAATGTCACTGCTGCTGCGCCGTCCACCCGGTCGAGAAGCCTATCCTGGGGATGTGTTCTACCTGCACTCGCGGCTATTGGAGCGAGCCGCCAAGCTGAGCAGCCAACTGGGAGAGGGATCCATGACGGCGCTGCCGATTGTGGAAACCCAGGCCAACGACGTATCGGCCTACATTCCCACCAATGTTATCTCCATCACCGATGGGCAGATCTTCTTGGAATCGGATCTGTTCAACGCTGGCATCCGCCCGGCCATCAACGTCGGGATTTCCGTCAGCCGCGTCGGCTCTGCGGCTCAGACCAAGGCGATGAAAAAGGTGGCTGGCTCCATCAAGGTGGAACTGGCCCAATTTCGGGATCTGGAAGCCTTTGCCCAATTTGCCTCTGACCTGGATGAGGCCACCCAAAAGCAACTGGCCCGCGGCCAACGGCTGCAGGAGTTGCTGAAGCAGCCACAGTACTCTCCCCTGTCTCTGGATCAGCAGGTGGCCATTATCTATGCGGGGACGCGAGGCTATTTGGATGACATTCCGGTGGAGAAGGTCTCCAGCTTCAAGCAGGGCCTCTTGGCTTACCTGGGCACCACCCATCCCAAGTACGGCGAGATCGTCCTCTCCACCAAGCAACTCACCGACGAGGCAGAAGAAATCTTGAAAACGGCCATCACAGAGTTCAAGCAGAGCTTCGTGGCAAAGGCGGCCTAGGGTGACGCGGATCTCTCCTGGCCCGGATCCCTGTCGACCACCAAAATAGAGGGAGTAGGTTATGGCAAACCTCAAGCGCATCCGCGATCGCATCAAGGCGGTGAAAAACACCCGCAAAATTACCGAGGCCATGCGGCTGGTGGCAGCAGCTCGGGTGCGGCGCGCCCAAGAGCAAGTGATGGCCACCCGTCCCTTTGCCGACCGACTGGCCCAGGTTTTCTATCGGCTGCAAACTCGGCTGCGGCTGGAAGATGTCAACTTGCCTCTGCTGAAGCAGCGCCCCATCCAGACGGTGGGGCTGTTGGTGGTGGCCGGGGATCGGGGCTTGTGCGGAGCCTACAACGCCAACGTGATTAAGCGCACCGAGGAGCGGGTTCGCGAGCTGCAGGAGACAGGGCAGCAGGTGCAGCTTTACCTGGTGGGACGCAAGGCGGTGCAGTATTTCCAGCGGCGCTCCGCTCCCATCGCCAAGACCTACGTGAATTTGTCGCAGATCCCCACGGCGGCTGAGGCTGCCCAGATTGGGGATCAGCTCCTGGCGGCCTTCTTGTCGGAGAAGGTGGACAAGGTAGAGCTGCTCTACACCCGTTTTGTCTCTTTGATCAGCTCCCGTCCGGTGGTGCAATCCCTGTTGCCCCTCGATCCGTCGCGGTTGGCCACTCAGGACGACGAAATTTTTCGTCTTTTGGTGCGGGGCGGAGAGTTTACTGTCGAGCGCAGCAAAGTCATCGCAGCGGTCTCGGCCCCACCTCAGGACATGATCTTTGAGCAGGATCCCGTGCAGATTTTGGATGCACTGCTGCCGCTGTACCTGAACAACCAGTTGCTACGGGCCTTGCAGGAGGCGGCGGCCAGCGAATTGGCGGCTCGCATGACGGCCATGAACAACGCCAGCGACAATGCCAGCGAGCTCATTCGCACGCTGGGTCTTGCCTACAACAAAGCTCGCCAGGCGGCTATTACCCAGGAGATCCTGGAGGTGGTGGCCGGAGCGGAGGCCTTGTAGGGTTCTCAAAGGAGATCCCCTGAGGAGCCGAGGTTGCGTTGCCGCGCCATCTGGGAGTTGAGCAGAACCACCGGCAAAATCCCCACTAAGACAATGGCCAAAGCCGGTGCCCCTGCCTCCGCGAGACGCTCATCGGCTGCCAAGCGGTAGGTTTGCACCGCCAAGGTGTCGAAGTTGAAGGGCCGCAGCACCATCGTGGCCGGCAGCTCCTTCATCACATCCACAAATACCAGCAGCATGGCCCCCAAGATGCCACCGCTCATCAAGGGCAAATGCACCCGCCAGAGGGTACCCAGGGATCCCTGCCCCAGGCTGCGGGCTGCCTCATCCAAACTGGGGGGAATGCGCAGCAGCGTGGCCTCAACGGTGGCCAAAGCCACGGCCAAAAACCGCACCAGGTAGCCGAACACCAAAGCCGTGAGGGTGCCACTGATCACCAGGCCGGGTGGCTGTTGCAGCACCACCTGCCGCAGGTAGCTCAGCAGTTGATCCAACCACCCTAGGGGAATCAGAACCCCCACTGCAATCACCACCCCAGGCAGCGCATAGCCCAGAGAAGACAACTGCACTGCCAGCCGCAGGCCCCACGGGGATCCCGCCCGTCCTAGCCCCTGCATGCGCAGCCCGTACAGCACCACCACCGACACGGAAACAGCAATGACGGCCGTGATGGTCGATAGCAGAAAGCTGTTCTGGGCGTAGCTCCAAAAGCGGCGACCCAGCTCCCCCTGGCGCAGGGTCATATTGAGCAGAATCAAGGCCGGCACGACGAAGCCCAGCCCAATCGGGATCCCACAGGCTAGCCAAGCCCCCACCGCCCGGATCCCTTGTAGGCGGTAACGGGTTGAGGTGGGTTTGAACCCTTGGCGATAGTAGCGCGCCCGTCGGCGGGAGAATTGCTCCACCGCCATCAGCAGCAGCACCAGCAGCAACAGCAGAGCGGAAAGCTGAGCCGCCGCCACCGGATTGCCCAGAGCCGTCCAAGTGCGGTAGATGCCGGTTGTAAAGGTATCTACCCCGAAATAGCTGACCGTACCGAAATCGTTGAGGGTCTCCATCAAGGCCAGCAGACAGCCGGCCACAATGCCCGGTCGAGCTAACGGCAACGCCACTTTACGAAAGCTGGCCCAAGGCCCATAACCCAGGGAGCGACTCACCTCCAAACAGGCTACCGACTGTTCCTGAAAGGCCAACCGGGCCGAGAGATAAACATAGGGATAGAGGGTGAGGATCAGCAGCAGGATTGCCCCCCACAACGAGCGAATGTTGGGGAACCAGTAGTCGCCGATCCCCCAACCCGTAATCCGCCGCAGCCAGATCTGGAAACCGCCGGTCACCTGCAAAAAATCGGTGTAAGCATAGGCCAACACATAGGTGGGAGCCGCCAGGGGCAACACCAGCATCCATTCCAGCCAGGCCCGCCCCCAAAACTGACACATGGTCACCAGCCAGGCGGTGCCACTGCCCACCAGGATGACCCCCACCGCCACCCCTGCCATCATCACCAGGCTATTGCGCACATAGAGCCCCAAGACGGTGTCGGCCAAGTGTTCCCAAACCTGCCGCTCGTCGGCAAAAAGGCTGAGCAGCACCGTCAGAGTGGGAATCAAAAGTAAGCCCGTCAATGCCAAGGTCAGCAGCGTCCAACTGCTGAGCCAGCGCGGCCAACCCCCCTTGAGAGGATGGTCAAGGCTTTTACCCAGATTCAGCCAAGTCAACTTTTCCATCAACTACAAAAGTGCTCCCCACCGCTGACGCGAATGAAACCTGCAGGATCTCGCAAAGACTTTTTCTTTACCATTTCCCAATTGTCAGCTAGAAGGCACAGGAGCCCTCCCCTTTGCCTACAGTGCAAGGACCGGGAGGAATTCGGAGTCATAATGAGTCATAATATAACCTAACTATGACCCAAGTCCTGACCATTTCCTGCAAGCTCAAGGTGTCTGAGTCGCAAGCCGCAAAGTTGGACGCGACCTTGGATGCTTTCGGCCACGCCTTGAACTGGGTCAACCAAAACAAACCCGAGAAGGTCGCCAACGCCGTCAAACTTCAATCTCTGGGCTACCACCAAATCCGTGCCCGGTTCGGCTTGTCCAGTAATTTGGCTCAACAGGTCTGCAGACAGACAGCGTCTGCC
>NZ_JANSIN010000076.1:0-5829 GCF_047462115.1 Synechococcus sp. R50.1
CCGCCACCGCCACCCGGCCTCCGCCCACGTCCAGCACCGCCTGCGGCACCTGCACCACCCAGTCCCGACCCTCCGGCAAAACCTGCAGCTGCCCTCTTCCGGCAATCTCTCCCCCAAGACTTTCCCAGCTGGCCTCCGCCCGCGGTTGGGATCCCGTCAGCGTCACCTGCACTTGCGCGGAAACCGGCCCCACCCAAGGAAGAGCGCCCCGGCGCGGCAAGTCTCCCCCGTAGAAAGCCAGCACCTGCTCCGCATCCATCCCCGTCACCTGCAGTTGGAACTGGCCCGCCAAGCCAGCAGCCCATTGCAATTGGCCGGATCCCTGAATGCGACCCCCCGCCGCCCTTAGGTCGATTGCCTCAAAAGTCAAGGTTTGATCCGCAAAGTGGAAGCCAAAGGCATACTCCGACACCGGCAGGCGATCCACCCGCCCCGGCGAAAGCCCCCGCAACTGTCCCCGAATCTGTGGCCGATCCAAGGGGCCGGTGACCGTTACGGATCCCCCCACCACCCCCTCCACCGCCACCGGCAGGCCAGTCACGTCAAACGTCTCTTGGATCTGCTGCAGGCGGGCCGGCGCTACTTCCGCCTGCAAACCAAACCCCTGTCCTTGCTCCCAGACCACCGGGCCTTTTAGCTCGGCAAAGGAAAGCTGACCAAAGCGACCGCTCACCCCCTCCAGCTCCAACCCCTGCAAGGTAAAGCGAACGGAGCCCTTCACCTCTTCAACCTTCACCTCTTCAAAAGGATGGGGCAACCTCTCCAGATCTAGCCGAGCCTGTTGAACCTGGGCCTGCCCCGTCAACTCCAGCGGTTGATCCCGCCGCCAGAGCACCTGGAGATCCAAGCCAGTTTCCCCCTGCACCTCCGCAAAAGGGGCCGCCGGCACCACACTGGGCAAGAGATCCAAAGGCAGACGAGCCGCAGAAAGCGTCACCGAACCGGAAGCCTGGGCAAAATCCGCCACCCCCCTGAGCTGCAGGGGGTACCCCCCCTCCCCCTCCCGAGGGAGCAACCGTGCCGTCGCCTGGAAACTGGCCCGCCCCCCGAAAAGATCCTCCTCTCCTGGCGGGGCATTGTGAGTCAGCCACACCTGCACCTGGCCCTGCAGCCGATCAAACTGGCGTCGCTCCCCCACCAAAGGGATGGCCGTCAGGGATCCCTGGCGCAAACGGATGTTCAGCCCATGCAAGGGCAGGGATCCCTCCCCTTCGGGCAGTTGAAACTGCACATCCGCCCAGCCGCGATCCAGCGTTTCCATCAGCAGCAGTTGCGGCTGGTTTAGGGTAACATTCAGCACCCACTGACCCGTCTGCAGCCAAGTCCAGAAATCAGGGCTGAGGTCGATGGAGCCGATACTGGCCAGATGTTCAACGCGGCTTTCTCCCAAGCTCACCTGCCAGGGGGCCAGAAACCTCACCTCCCCCAATTCCACGCGCCGGCGCATCGCTTGCGAGAGGGTTGCTTCCACCTGCGGCAGCACGTGATCTTGAAGGTAGATCCCTGTTCCCCAGGCGGCACCAAAGGCGGCAGCCGTCAAGCCCAAACCCACCCCAGCTAGAGTGATGGGGGAAAGGTTGAATCGTTGCTGCTGCATCTTTGGATCTTGGTGATCCTCTCCCAACCGCCTACCCCTTAAAAACCTGACAGGCTCCCAAAAGCCATTCGTGCACTGCGGGCCGACCTTGCCGGCACAGTTGCCCCCATCCTACCCAAGGACTCCTGGCTTGCCACGAGGGAACAGAAAGAAGAGATCCCTGCTCCCAGGCGTAATTCCCCCGAAGACCCCGCGGAAAAATACCGTCTCCCGCGGAGAACGGGGATGCTAAGCTATCTCCACACCCGAGATTGAACCCACCCTGGGGCCTCTCTCAGGTGTTCCCTTCTGTCGAGATGGTTGAAAGGAGAAGAGCCATTCCGGAACCCCTATCTCTGACGGTCAGCTTGCGCGGCAGCCGCGAGGCGCTGGAAAACTGCCAGGTCTTTCACCTGACTGGCCTTCTGGATGCCTTTTCCGAGCCGGTCTTTGTTAAGGTGGTCACCAAATACCTGGAAGAGGGATCCCCTAACCTGATCCTGGATTTGACAGGGATCGACTTCATCGACAGCTCTGGCGTCGGCGCCCTGGTGCAATTGGCCAAGCTGGTGCAGGGCCGCGCAGGTATCTTTCAGGTGGTGAGCAACCCCCGCATTACCCAAACGGTGAAACTGGTGCGCCTGGAGAAGTTCCTATCTTTGCGCAACTCCTTGCAGGAAGCCTTGGATCGCCTGAAGGAAGGAAGTACGGGCAGTACAGAGACCGCCTGATACGTAATAAGTATGGGTCTGGGAACCTTTTGGGGGATCAGTGCTGGAGCAGGGGATCCCGACTGGATAACGGTCAAAGCAGCCCGCATCCTCAGCACGGTCAACTGGGTGGCCTGTCCCCAAAATGCTGCCGGCCAGCCGGGCTTGGCCTACCAAATTGTGCGCCCTTGGCTGCGACCGGAACAAACCCTGCTGCCTCTTCATCTGCCGTTTGTCACCCGGTCGGAAGTCCTGCAAGCTGCCTGGCGAGTGGCTGCCCAGCAACTGGCCCCACTCCTAGAAAGGGGAGAAGATGTTGCCTTTATCTGTGAGGGAGACGTGGGCCTCTACAGCACCTTTGCCTACGTGGCCCAAGCCCTGCGGCAGCGGATCCCCGCCTTGCCCATCCAGGCCATACCGGGGGTGTGCTCTCCCTTAGCTGCTGCTGCTGCCCTGGGATCCCCCTTGGTGCTCGGCTCCGAGAAATTGGCGATTTTACCGGCTCTGTTTGCCCTCTCGGAACTGGAGCAGGCTTGCGCCTGGGCTGAGGTAGTCGTCCTCATGAAAGTGGCCTCTGTCTACCCTCAGGTTTGGCAGTGGCTGGCCGAAAGAGGTTGGCTGCAACAAGCCAGCTTGGTGGTCTGGGCCGGCTGGCCCCAGCAAACCCTCTTCCCCACCCTGGAAGGACTGGCCGACTACCAGCCCCCCTACTTTTCCCTGCTGATCCTGCGTTCTCGGCCCCGAAATCAAGATTCTCTTAACCTGGAAAACGAGCTACAGCTGGAATGAGTTTTCTAGGATAGGGAATGAGTTCCTTCCGGCGATTAAGCCCGAAGCAGGGGTTGGTCGTTGTTTTTTTGCGTTTATTTCTGTTTAGCTCAAGGCTCGCGCCGAGCCAGCTTGTTTCCCCAAAAAATCAGGTGTCCTGTGACGGAAAGAGGCTGAGGAATCCGAATCCAGAATGCTGGGATCCCTCATTGACCTGAACCAAAAAGAGATGAAAAGACCAAGTTAAAGGAATGATCCAGCCTGTTAAGAATGGTTGCCGCCCTTGGTGGAGAGATCGGCTATAGGTTAGATTATGGATGTGGTGATTCAGGCGAGGAGGATAATATCTCATCCCCATCCCAAACGCGAGGCACCGCTTCTCGATTGAATCAAATCCAAAATTCAAGTCCAAAATTCTCTGTCGGTCAACGCTTTGATCCAAGCTTCCGATCCGTTGCTTCGGCAGACTCTCCTGAGAAGTGGTTGTCTCGCTCAGCAGAGCACCTGGTACCTACGACAGGTTTTCCTCGAAGCAGAACAAGGGAGTTAAGCAGATAGCAGTTGGGCTTGCTGCACAAGCCACTGGGAAAGTGAGAGAGCGCTCTAGGTGTTCCTCAAATAATCCTCGAATAAAAGTGGTTTTGCCAGATCAACAGGCTCAGCCGGCTATTTTGAGTCTCCATTCATGAGCGAGTCAGGGTGGGAAAATCGGTGATCAGGTTCAGGTGCTCTCAACCTGCAAGCTCTGCGAGTCGGAACCAGCGCTCAGTGGGACAAGGACTGCGGGCTTTAGCAATTCGAGGTTCTCTCAGTTCATAGTTTCACTCTCACTTTCAGGAGGTTGCTATGTTTACCTTTCTCTCAAAGATTGCTAGAGCAATTATCCGCATATTTGCTCCTGCCAAGTCCGATCTGGTGGAAGTGGGTTACCAGCCCATCACGGATGATATCTATCGCATCAACGGCTCAGCCTGCCATTTTAGCGATCTGGAGATCTCATCGTAAACCTCAGAGTCGGATTCTGGTGTCGGAGCGGCCACTGGCGCTGGCCTAGAAATTGGAAAGGAAATTGGAAAGCTACAAGTTAAGACAACTGAATAAGTCTTAGTTAAGTCTTGGATGCGGTTAGTCCGCGTCGGCAGGGGTGGTTTTCCTCCCTGTGGCCAAGTTCTACCGGTTCAGTGGTGGCTCCCCGTGGGGGTCACCACTTATTGTTTTGTTGTTTGCAAGTTGTTTGGGAAAATAAGGAGAATGCTTGCGGTTGCCCTATCTCAACCTGTGTTGCCTTCCCCTGTGGTTTACCCGGCTACACCGGGCGATCTGGATCCCTTGGCCGAAGTTCTGGCGCAGGTTTTTTATCCGCCCTCAGGCCTGCAACGCTGGATCCACCCGATTTGCAAGCTGGGCATTCGCGAAGAGTTGCGCCTCAGGCTGGCCGCAAGGGATCCCTACTATTGCTGTCTGGCGGCTGCGGTGGGATCCGAGGTGGTAGGCACTGCCGAGATCTCTTTGCGGGTCATCGCCCATGGGAAGTATCCCTACCTTTCCAACTTGGCGGTGCTGCCCGGCTGGCGGCGGCGAGGAATTGCCCGTCTGCTTTTGCTCAGTGCTGAAGAAGTGGTGCAAGGGTGGGGCTACCGCCGTTTGCACCTGCACGTGTTGGAAGACAATCTCCCCGCGCGGCAACTGTACGCCCAACTGCGCTACACCCCTATTGAACGCACCGCTCAACTCTGGCGATGGCTAGGGATCCCTCCGCAGCTTTTGCTCTGCAAGTGGTTACCTTGAATTGGCAAAGGAATTGGCAAAGCGGCAACATTGAGCTGGCAGAGTGGAGATGCTTCCCACCCCGCTGGCTTGCTTCTGCGCAGTGAGGCGAGTTCCTGGACTCATATAAAGTTATGTAAACTAGAGATGGGTTCTAGAGAGGTCTCGGAGGGGCAGTGAGGGAATTGGGCAGGGTTTTCATGGGATTGGTTGTGGGCCTGCTTGTGGGCTTTGGGATGACTCAGCCTGCCTGGGCCCAGTGGGGAACTACTCCTCTCCCGCCAATAGGTTCTCCTGCGCCGGAGTTCGCATTGCCGGATCAATCCGGGCAAATACGGCGGCTGGCGGATTTTCGGGGGGAGTGGGTGGTGTTGTATTTTTACCCCCGCGACTTCACTTCCGGCTGTACGATTGAGGCCCGCCGCTTTCAGCAAGATTTGCCCAAGTTCCGGGCCATGGGGGCACAGGTTGTGGGCGTGAGCGCCGACTCGGTGGACTCCCACAAGCGCTTTTGCTCGGCAGAGGGGCTACAGTTTCCTTTGCTGTCGGATCCCGACGGCACGGTCAGTCGAGCCTACGGATCCTGGATGGGCGATGTTGCCCTGCGCAATACGTTCTTGATCGACCCGGAGGGGATTTTGCGAGAAATCGACCCAATCGTGAACCCCAGCCGCCACAGTGCTGAGGTTCTGGCCCAGTTGCAACGGCTTGTCGGTAGCTAGCCCTCTAGCTTTCCGGGCCAAAAGTCTGCTCGAACTCGTAGAGCAACTCGTCGATCTCCTCCAGCGCTTGGTTGACATCCACGCGCAAGCTGCCCAAGTCTGGCTTTTCCAACAGCTTGGCTACCGCTGGCCGGCGTTCGCGGATTAGCTTGATGCGCTCTTTCAAGGCGGCAATTTCGGCGGCGTCCATAGCTTCAGAGACCTAATTGACTGATACATTTACGCTGAACACTGCTGAACATCACTGTTCAACTATGCAGCGATAGCATTCTGTTTGTTTCCAACC
>NZ_JANSIN010000077.1:0-5261 GCF_047462115.1 Synechococcus sp. R50.1
CCGTTGGAAAGAACTAACTTCCCACCCCGAACCCTAATGGCAGAGGACTTCCAGATGACCTTGAAGTAGCGCCGCCGCCTTTTGGGGGGCTTGGCGTTGGGATCCGTTTTGCGACGCTTGTACCAAGACTTCAGAGAAGCAAAGAAACTTTGTACCACTGCATCAGCACTATGGGCGTGAAGTTGGTTTCCACTACTGTTGGGAAACCAGCGCATCAAACTCGAGGGCTTTAACCACAAGCCTTTCTTGCGTACCACTCGCCAGAAGGCAACTAGAGTTTTGGAATACAAGTCCCCCGCCGCTAAAGCTAAACGATGCAATTGTTCCGAAAGTCCCAACTTTAGCTTGCGAACAAAGTACATTCAGAGGCCCATTGGGGGTTGCATTCTAGGGTTAGTTTTAGCACAAAGCCGCCCTAGTCGCGTCAGCGGGCCGTAGGCCTTGGGGCGGGGCTTGCAACCCAGTTTTCTTGGTCACAACCCTCGCAGAGGTCATCTGAGCGATGGGGAAGACAGAAAGGGCTGGCACAGCCACAACCCACTGAACCCCAAAGTCAGCAGAGTGAGGGGCAGGCCAAAGCGCAGATGTTCCCCAAACGAAAGCACATAGCCTTTTTTGGCCGCTGCCTCAACCGTGATCAGATTGGCCACCGCCCCAAATAGAGTCAAATTGCCCGCCAAAGTGGAGCCGGCAGCCAGCAACAACCAAGCGGTAGTCTCCTGCCGAGGGAGCAACGATTGCAGCAACAGCACCGCCGGCACATTGGAGATGATGTTGGACAAAACGGCCACACTGCTCAGCAGGGCAAGAGGGGATCCCGCCAGACTCTCTGCCAAGGATCCCAAGCCCATCCCCCAAACAGTGACCAGCTCTCGCGTTGCCCGCGTTAGGATGAACAGCCCGGAAAACATCACCAGCAGATTCCAGTCCACCTGCCCCAAAAATCGCTCCGGCTTCAGCCTGCGGGTAATCAACAACAGGGCTGCCGCCACCAAGGCCGATTCTGCCAAGGGAAGTCCGGCTACAAAGGCCACAAACAGCCCCCCCGTAATCACCACGCTCTTGCGCAACAGGGGCGGATAGAGCCGCAGCGGTAGCCAAGGCACCTGGGCAAAGGGTTTCAACGAGCGCACCTCAGGGTAGTACAACCACAGCAACCCCACTTCCAGCAGCAGCCCTACCACGGCAATGGGGGTCATCTGGGCAGCAAACTCCAGATAGCCGATCCCAGAGAAGGAGCCGATCAAAATATTCTGCGGGTTGCCGCTCAAGGTGGCGACGGATCCCAGGTTGGTGGCTGCCGCCAAGCCCAGCAGGTAGGGGATCGGGTTTAACCCCAACACCGTTGTGACTTGCAAAGTTAGGGGGGTGAATACCAGCGCCAGCGTGTCGTTGAGCAGGAAAGCCGAGAGCAGCCCGCTGCCGAACACCAGCATGATCAACAGACCAAAGGGGCTGCGGCTCACCCGAATCAAGCCCAGCAAAGCCAACTGAAAAGCCCCCCCATAGGACAAGCTGGCATTTACCACCATCATGCTCAGGAGAAACACAATCGTGGTCGGGTCAATGGCTTCCCAAGCCTGCCGTAGCGACAAGGTCCCCAAGCCAATCAACAGGGCGGATCCCACCAGGGCGATGGTGGCCCGGTTCATACGCAGCCTGGGCAGGGATCCCAGTCCCAGCCCGACATAGCTCAGGCCCAACACCAACCAAGCCAGCCTCTGCACCCCTCAATCCCTCCCCCACTTCTTTCAGGATCCCTGATGGGTTTAGCCAATGGCAAAGGCTGGAGTTGAAACAGGCCCAATATTCCCGATACCCAATAGGTCACAAGAACCAATCACGGTCAGGAATCTTTCGAGACAGTCCAACAGCTCCGCTGGGCCAGCGCGTTCGCCTCGGCAAGCTGCAGGCTGAGCAGAGGTGGGGAGAATATCCAAGGTTCGGCCATCGTTCGTAGGATAATGGGAGCCCGTAGGCACTAACCCGCAAACATTGAGTTACCCGCCGTTCACTGAGGAGTTGTCCCCTTGGTCAAAGAACGCGTAGAGGTGATCGTCCCGGCCACCACCGCCAATTTGGGGCCAGGGTTCGACTGCATCGGTGCAGCCCTAGAGCTCTACAATCACTTCTATTTTCGCGAGATCCCTTCTGGCCTCAGCATCCACTACCGCGGCAGCGACCACATTAGCCAGAGCAAGGACAACCTGGTGTACCGGGCTTTTTGCCGCGCCTTTGAGCTGCTGAGTAAGCCTGTGCCGGGGGTAGAAATCGAAATCACCCTCAACGTGCCGCTGGCGCGGGGGTTGGGCAGTTCTGCTACCGCCATTGTCGGCGGCTTGCTGGGGGCCAATGCCATTGGGGCGCTTAACTTAGCTCCCGAAACCCTCCTACAACTGGCCATTGCCCTAGAAGGCCATCCAGACAATGTGGTGCCCGCCCTGCAGGGCAGTTGTCAGCTTTGTGTGCAGGGACAGCAGGGGCAGTGGGTGTTCTGTCCGGTGGAGTGGCATGAGAGCATTGGCATCCTGGCTGTGGTGCCCAACTTTAAGCTTTCCACCCAAGCGGCCCGCGAGATCCTGCCCAAATCCGTCAGCTTGGCGGATGCAGTTTTTTCCAGCAGCCATCTGGGCCTACTCATCCGCAGCCTGCAGTCGGGGCGGGTGGACTGGCTGAAGGTGGCCCTGCAGGATCGGCTGCACCAGCCGGCGCGTATGGAGCTGATCACCGGGTTCAAAACGGTTCAAGCTGCAGCCATGGCTGCCGGAGCCTATGGAGTGGTGATCAGCGGAGCCGGGCCTACCCTTTTGGCCCTCTGTGCTCCCGAGAATCGGGAACGGGTGGGATCCGCGATGGTCAGCGCTTGGGCGCAGTTGGATATTGAAGCAGAGGCCAAACTGCTCAATCTGGATCGGCAGGGGGGGCGGGTGGTGATCCACTCCCAGCAATCTGGATAGGAAACTTCCTGTCCAATCGGGGAGCTACCCTGCTGCCGGGAAGCCGTCTTGCAGCAGCAACACCAAAGGCGGAAGAAATAGCCAAGCCGCCACCATCAAGGATGCCGCTGCCGCCATCAACACGGCTGCTGCCGCGCAATCTTTGGCGATCTCGGCCAAGAGGTGATACTTGCTGCCCAGGGTGAGATCCACCACCGCTTCCAGAGCGGTATTGACCAGCTCAAGCGCCATCACCAAGCCGCTGGTCAGGCTGATCAGGGCCATTTCCACAGCGCTCAGCCGCAGGCCCAGCCCAAGGCCAAAGGCTATCACCGCCACCGCCATGTGGATGCGGAAGTTGCGCTGAGTGCAGATGGCATAGACCAAGCCCTTGCCCGCGTAGTAAAAACTTTTGCCCAGGTTGTCAGCCACTTGCCAAGAGGGGGGGCGTCGCCAGGGATCCATCCCCGAAGGCTCGGCAGTTGCTGCGGGATCGGCCTCAGAGATAGGCGCTGGGTCTACACCGGTGGGCCCGGAATGGACGCGCCGCCGGAACACCGCCAGGTGAGAACGCTCCGGCAACCGACTAGGGCTGTTGGCCATGGGCCACCTCCCCATCCAGTTGGATGGCTGCGAGCAACTGTCGCTGTTGCTGCAACATGCGCTGCAGGGACAGTTCATCCGGGTGATCCCACCCCAGCAGATGGAGCAACCCGTGGCTGGCCAACCAGGCCAACTCTTGCGAAAGACGATGCCCCTGCGCCTTGGCTTGTGCGCGGGCGGTGGGCACCGAAATCACAATATCCCCCAGCAGGCGTACCCCCGTTACGTCTTGGATCTCAAAGGGGGCAAACATCTCCTGCGCGGCAAAGGCCAACACATCGGTGGGCTCGTCGAGATGGCGAAACTCGCGGTTGAGCTGGCGGATGTGTTCATCGGAAGTGAGGCAAAGGCTGAGCTCGCATGGCTCCTGTACTCCCAGCTCTTTCAGCCAGATCTCGAACCAATGACGCCAAGTGGCTTCTTCAATCGGGCTTGGGATGTTGAATTGCAGATAGAGATCTAAAAATCCATCCATGCGGGCCTCACTCACACCACGCCCCTTATTCTACTGGTTTGCCCAGATTGGGCCAGGTTTTGCTTCTTTGCTCTGCCAGCTGTTTCAGCGCCTGTCGTAGTCGATTCTCCAGCTCATGGCAGCCCGAATGCAAATCCTCTGGCGGGAACAGATCTCCGGCAACGCCGACCGCCCAGGCCCCTGCTTGCAGGTATTCCGCTGCCCCGGACAAGGTGACTCCCCCTGTGGGGATCAACGGCAGGGATCCCAGCACCGATTGTAGATGGCGCAGGTAGCGGGATCCCCCCATGCTCTCCACCGGAAACACCTTCACTGCCGTTGCCCCCGCCTGCCACGCCCTCCAGATCTCGCCGGGGGTGAGGGCACCGGGCACGATGGGCAGCCCTACTTCCCGACCCCAACGGATGACTTGCTCATCGGTGAAGGGGCAAACGCAAAACTGGGCTCCTGCCTGCCAAGCCTGCTCCGCCATCTGTCGATTGAGAACAGTGCCCACCCCTATCCAACACTGCGGGTGGTCTTGCCGCAGTTGGGCAATCAACTCCAGGTATTGGGGAACTTGCGTGGTGATTTCAATGTGGCGGATCCCGGCCCGGATGGCCAGCATGGATCCCTCTAGGGCCTGGGCTGGGCTGGCACAGAGGCGGATCACCGCGATCAGCGGCTGCTGCCACAGATGGAGTAGCCAGGGGTGCTGTGACCCTTTTCTGAAACTGCACTCAGCATCCTCGAATGCCATCTGTAGGAAAATACCCGCTCAGTGTTTTGCAGTTGCTTGGGTTTAGCTTAAGTTTAATTGCAATCCAAAAACGAAAAAGTCAGCCTGCCAATGAAATAATGACAAACCATAAAGCCTAAACGTCTTTTCTTTCAAGGGAAAGCCTAGCAGATGACTCAGGAACAAGCAAAGCCGGTGTTTTATAGGGGCAACTGTTTGCGCGTTCGTGGCCTTTGCCGGAGTGTTTGCTTTTCCCAGCTTTTCACGGCGTTGCTGGTTCCTGCTCTGGCCTTGTTGTCTCCCTAACCGGTGCTGAACTCAGCAGAGAAGAGGAGGAAGATTCCTCAAACCAAAGGTGCCGCAAGGTATCCCGTCTGTATGAGGCAACTTTTTGGTTGGCCTTCTAAGCGTGAGGTTTGCCAGCAGGTGAGCGGCCAGTTTATCGTCATTTCCTAGGTCGTGTTGATCTTATGTTAGGATAGAGAGAGTAATTTATAGAGGAAAGAGGATGAAGTTGGTTTTTTTAGAT
>NZ_JANSIN010000078.1:0-4920 GCF_047462115.1 Synechococcus sp. R50.1
TAGAGGTTCGGGCCTGTTTTGTTCTCTGGTAGAGCAGAGCAGGCTCAGGGCTACTGAAAGCCCGCTCCGTACCGCTTTAGCGGTCGGAGTCGGGTAGTTTACATTGGGATGGGCGTTAGAGTTGACAGGTGCGACGGCTGCGCTCCAGCTCCGGCTCGATCCAGGAGAGGGCGAAGTGACTCACACAGGGCAACTGCGGAAAGCGGCGGGCCAGCTCTGCCATTTGCACTTCTAGGCTGGGGCGCTGTCGTTGCGACTGTCCCCATAGGCCGGCGATGGCCGGACAAACGAAGGTTTGGGGAGAAGCTACGGCCAAAACCTGCTCCACCTGCTGGGCTACACAAGTGGCATCCTCACACCTGGCATAGGCCATTGGGTGCCATTCCATACCCGGATCAAAGCGGTCCCAGGGTTGCAGACGAGCGTCAAACCCTTCTCCTACTGCTTGGTTGCCTTCTGGGAAGAAGACAGCCCCCACCGGGATCCCCAGCCTCTGGGCGGGTTGGGCGACTTGCCGTAGATAATCGAGCACCCCATAGCGGGCAAACTCGACGCTGAGCTGCCAAAGCTGCTGCTGCCAGCGTTCTTGGCGAAGAGCGGCCCTGGGAGTCGGGGTGGGATCCCCCAATGGCTGCGGTGACTCCAATGAGTTGATGGAGGACAAATCTCCGCTCCGCTGCTCAGTTGCTGTGCTGTCTCTCTGGGCACCCCGATCCAAAAGCTCTAGGGAAAGCACCTGCTGAGGATTGGGCCAGGGATCCCCTGGCTGACGCCATCTGGGTTCCTCGGCGTAGGCGGCATCCAACTGCTGCACATCCCTCACCGTCACGTAGCCCTGGCTCAAATAGCGCTCCAGCAGCGCCCGACCCGCTGGATTTTCTGCCAAATCGAGGTAGGCTTTCCGAGCGGCCTCTCCGTGAATCCACAAGTCTCGGACGGTGGCCGCCACGCTGGATCCCCCTGAGCCACGCGGATAGCGAATGTAGTCGAAAAGGATCCCATCCGGCTGTCGCTGTAGGATGCGGCGGACTAACTCGGCAAAATCCCGCCGTGCCAAGGGATGAAAGGGATCCACAAATACCTCGCCAGGACTGCCCAGGTCTTCCGAAAGGGCTGTAGCGGGATCCAAGACGGTGGTTATGCCACGACCGTTGCGGGCCAGGGCCACCTGTCGATCGGGCCGTTGTCCGTAGCTGTAACCGAAATTGAGGGAAAACACCCAGGCATAGGCAGATAAGCCGCGGCGTCGTGCCGCCTTCAGAGCCAGATCCAACAAGTCGGCGTTGGGCTGTAAGCTGGGCCAGATCCCCCCTGCGCCATCCGGCAAAATAGAGCGGCCATCGTAAAAGGTCTCGATAAAGACGCGGTTGTAGCCCAGGTTCACTACTTGGTCGAATACCTGATCCAACACGCCCGGATTGGCATCACAAGGGTGCAGACGTACCCAAATGGCCTGGATCTGGGGCCAGCGTTGGCTGCGGCAGGCAATCAAGGCGGCACGATGCTCGTCCAAAATCTGCGCGTATTCGGCCCAGGCGACATCTGACCGGTTGGCCTGTTGGCGCAGTTGAGACTTGCGGGCCACTTCCGCAGGCGGTTGCTGACAGAAGGCATTGAGCAGGGATCCCGCCGGTTCCTGGCTGCCCTGAAGCCGAGAACCAGAGCCCGGGAAAAGAAAACGGCCCGGCCCCAGAAATTGGGCATGGGCTGCGATCCCCCATCCCAGCAATATCAGTGCGCCTAGCACACCCGCAAGCCAGCGGATCCCTTGGTTTTTCGGCAGTCTCAGCACCCTCAACCTCCACCGAGAATGGCCCCGATCGTACTCTTCTCCTGCCCAGAGAGCGGCTATTGGAAAAAAACAGCCGCCTGTGCCCAGACCGGCGCAATCCCTTGGTCGATCTCTACCTTAAGTCCGAGTGGTAGGGGGTTGCTCTTCGGTTTTGCCCCTTCCGCCACTGTGACCGTCAGCCAGGCTCTCATGGGGATCTCGCCAAAAGGCATAGATTAGCGCTTATGATTTAGTAGTAAACCTTTAGCTTTTCTTGATGTCCATGAAGGCCATTACCTTGCACCAACTGCAAATCTTCGAGGTTGCCGCTCGTCACTTGAGCTTTACCCGCGCTGCAGAAGAGCTTTACCTGACCCAGCCCACGATTTCCATGCAGATCAAGCAATTGAGCAAAGCTGTAGGGTTGCCGTTGTTTGAACAGGTGGGCAAGCGGCTGTATCTCACCGAAGCGGGGCAAGCTTTACACCAAACCTGCGAGAAGATTTTTGAACAATTGAATCAATTCGAGATGACCCTTGCCGACCTGAAGGGGCTAAAGCAGGGACGGCTGAGCATCGGAGTGGTCACCACTGCCAAATACTTTATACCCCGTCTGCTGGGGCCATTTTGTCAGCAGTATCCCGGCATTGACGTAGCTCTTAAGGTGCTCAACCGCCAGCAGGTTTTGGAGCGGATGAGCAACAACATGGACGATCTCTACGTGATGGGGATGCCGCCAGAAGATCTGGACGTGGTGGCGCAACCTTTTCTGGAAAATCCCTTGGTGGTGATGGCCCCCATTCATCATCCGCTGGTGGGCCAAAAGCGGATCCCTCTGGCGCGCATTGCCCAAGAACCTTTTTTAGCCCGTGAACCCGGCTCCGGCACCCGCATGGCTGTAGAGCGGCTCTTCGACAAGCATAACCTGAAACTCAACATCCGCATGGAGATAGGCAGCAGCGAAGCCATTCGCCAGGGCATTGTGGGTGGATTGGGCATTTCGGTTTTGTCTCAGCATGTGTTGGCCTTGGGGGGGTGGCAGCATCATCTGGCTATTTTGGATGTGGAAGAGTTTCCCATTCGGGGGTTCTGGCATTTGGTCTATTTGCGCTCTAAACGTCTTTCGGTGGTGGCCAAAGCTTTTGCCGACTTTCTTCTTTCCCAGGTTTCTCAAATGGAGCTGGACTTTGTGGCTAAAGAGCAGCACAAATCCAATTCAAATCCCAATCCAAATCCGCTTTCCGGCAAAGAGGCTGAAGCACAGCCGAGAGCTCTTGTCGCAACCCCCGGATCCCCTCAAAGTCGTGAGTGAACAATACTCGCAAAAACCCCAGGTAAGCCCGCGCCCACTCGTCTTCCGGATCCAGCTCGACGATTTGTTGAAAGTGCAACTGAGCTGCTTCCGGTTGCAGCAGCACCGCCAACAGCAAGCCCAGTTGGTAGTGGCTTTGGATTTGCTGGCTCAGTTGGCCTTGGGCAGCAGCCTGTTGCCTTTCCCCCTCCAGCAGTTGCCGTACCAGGATGCGATCTGGATCCGTCAAAAAAGTCGGGTATTGCAGGGTTGTCCAGGCATTGAGATAAAGGGAGAGGGCCTGCAGATCCCCAGCGGCAGCAGCTCTGGCCGCCTCGCGGAGAGGAAACAAGGGATCCGTTACAAGGGGGGATCCCTCCTTCGGGAAGCTCGACAGGGATCCTCTCCAGGATTGGTGTAGGGAATGGCGGATCCCTTTGGGCGACTGCCATTCCAGGTGGAGAAGGCCACCTCTTGGGAAGTCGGTTGTGGGCAGCGTCAAGATCTCTTCCACCAGCCAGCCGCCCGTTAAGTTGAGCTGCAGGCGATTCTGCCCCAGCACCCAGGCCCGCTTCTCCAAAACCCGTCCTTGCCCATCTTCCAGCCGCGCCCAAACCAGCGTCTGGGCCAAGTTCTGAGCTGGGCCTTGCCAGCGCAACTTCCAGGCCGGGATCCCCAGCTCCGACAGCGTCTCAACCTCCACCAGCTCCACCTCCCCAGCTTCCAGAGGCCACTTCTGCACCGTCACTCTTGGCATGCGAGGGAAGTAGGTGTGCAGCCGACCCAAGGTAGGCAACTCCACCGCCGGATCTTGTCGCCAGTCTGGGCTGCTGCGCAGGTGCTGCCGGATCTGCTCCTTAGTCGGGCCATAGGGGCCGATAATCCCCTGTTCCCCTTCCGCATCCACAAACCCATCCAGCAAGGAGAGCTCCAACTCCGGCCAGGGGGTTTGCCCGGCAGCGCGGAATGTAACCGGCCAGCGCTGGAGAGCTGCTAAGTAGGTGAGGGTTTCGGAAGAGATCAGCTCTGTATTGGGGAGAACTCCCAACGTGGTGGTCAAGCCTGGCTGGATCAAGGATTGGATCCACTGCGTCAGCTCCTGTGTGGGGTGCTGCCCCTGCCAATGCATTTGGATCCCCTTCCACAGAGGAGCCACCCCTGGGGTAAGGGGCCGACCCAAATTGGCCAAGGCCAAGCAGCCCAGAACTAGCCCTGCACAGACTCCCCTTTGCAAAGCCCACGCACCCCAGCGTTCCTCCAACCACCGGCAAGCCTTTTGGATCCCGCCTGCTGATAACACGGCCAAGAGAGGCAGCAGGGGTAGGGTGAAGCGCACATCTTTGATGTCCACCAGGGTGTAGAGAAGGTAGCCCGAACCGTAGGTGGCCCACAAGACTGCCTCTCGCCTGTCCAGGGATCCCCACCCGCTCAGCAGCGGCAACCCACACAGAAAAGGGCTCATCTGCAGGGGCAAAAGGCGCAAGTAGGCAGTCCACCAGCACAGGGATCCCGCTGGGCAAGTGATGTAGTAGTGGGCAGTCTCGGCGTAAGCCCAGCCATTGCTGAGCACAAACAGCCAATTGGCCCCATACCAGGGCCAGCACAAAAGCAGCATCACACCCATCTCCAAGGCCAAGTGGGCCAGCCGCGCCGGCCAAGGGATCCCTTTCCACCACCCCACCGCTTTCCCAGAGCGCCAGAGGGCCTGACCTGCAACTCCCACCAAAGGCAGCAGCAAAAACAGCACCCCTGTCCACTTGGTGCTGTATCTTATAAACATCTGACACTGCCGCCGACTCCTTACGTGTAGATCTCGTTGGTCGCAGTTTCATTAAAAAAAATGTGGGGGGGGGGGGGG
>NZ_JANSIN010000079.1:0-4440 GCF_047462115.1 Synechococcus sp. R50.1
GAGGAAGCCACCCTGCCTTGCCCGGCTTCAGTACTGGCCGCCGCCGGCGTCCGCTCCCCCCGTCCTGCCCCCTCGTCGGCTGAACTCCCCCCCCAACCGGCCCCAGAAGGGATCCCCTGGCAACGGCTGAGCCTGGCAGAAATCTTGGACAACACCAGCTACCGGCTGATCGGGCTGGGGTTCCCCCTGCTCACCATCGGCATTATTGCCGGCGCCGTTTGGGCCAACGAAGCCTGGGGTACCTACTGGAGCTGGGATCCGAAAGAAACCTGGGCCTTGATTACCTGGTTGGTCTTTGCCGCCTATTTGCACGCCCGCATCACCAAAGGCTGGCAAGGCAGACGCCCCGCCCTCTTGGCCAGCTTAGGCTTTGGGGTGGTTTGGGTGTGTTATCTGGGGGTGAACTTTCTGGGCAAAGGCTTACACAGTTATGGCTGGTTTTTCTGAGGGAATTTTTCTCAAAAACCGGCCCGAGTTTATGGGTATTCTGGTGCTGGCAAGCCGTAGTGGATCCCTTCGAGGAGAAAAACGATGCGACTGTTCAACTACCTGATCTTGTTTTCAGCCCTCCTGGCCATTGCCCTCTTTGCCATGCAAAACGCCACCCCGGTCACGGTTACTTTTGCCCCCGGCGTCAGCGTTGAAAGCCCTCTGGTGATGGAACTTCTGGCATCTGCCGGGATTGGGGCCGCCCTCGCCTGGCTGTATAGCCTCTGGATGCGCGTACAGTTCAGCATCGAAGCCCGGGAAAAAAATCGGCAACTGCAGGAGAAGGAGGTCACCATCACCGAACTCAAGGAAATGGTGGTGGAGCTGGAAGCCAAAGTGAAGCAACTGCCTCCCAGCAAGCGTGCCGAACCCCAAGAGGACATCCAGGATGTGAAAGAAGTGGCCACCGAGGGATCCCCTGCCTAAAATTCCCAGGTTGACCCACAGGCCGTTGAGGTAGAATTGAACTTCTACTTGCCCCTCTCCCTAGCTCATACTTCCTATGCAGGTTATCCAAGAAAAACGCCCTGGCAGCCGGGTCGGTCTCAAAATCGTGGTAGAAGCCGACCGGGTGAAGCGCTCCTACGAAAAAACCTTGCGTCAACTGGAGCAGAATATCCAAATTCCGGGATTCCGCAAGGGCAAGGCCCCCCGCAATCTTGTTGTGCGGCAGGTGGGCCGCGAGCGCATCATGGCCAGTGCTGTGGATGACCTGATCAGCGAGGCCATTCAACAGGCTTTCAAGGAAGCTCAGCTCACCCCCATCAGTCGGTTCGAGCTGGATGATGAGGTGGGTCAGCTCTTGGCTCAGTTCAACCCCGAGGCAGACTTCAGCTTCTCGGGATACGTTGAGGTGTACCCTGAAGCTCGCGTTGGCCAATACAAAGGGCTGACCGTCACGGCAACCCGCGTTGACGTCAAGCCTGAACAAATTGACCAGCTCATCGACCGGTGGCGGGATCAGCGGGCCACCCTCTTGCCGGTAGAAGATCGGTCTGCTCAGTTGGGGGATGTGGTGGTGATCGATTTTGCAGCCCGCGATGCAGAAGGCAATCCCCTCGACGAGATGACCACCCAGGACTTCCAGCTGGAACTCAAGGAAGACAACTTCATCCCCGGTTTTGTGGCGGGCATTGTGGGCATGCAGCTCGACGAAACCAAGGAGATCGCAGCCACCTTCCCCGACGACTACTTCAGAAAAGAGTTGGCCGGGAAAACGGTTACCTTCACTGTCTGCCTGAGGGAGATCAAGGCCAAAGAGCTGCCCGAATTGGATGATGCCTTTGTGCAAGAGATCAGCAGCTTTCAAACAGTAGCCGAGTTGCGGGAACACCTGCAAAAGCGCCTTGAACAGGATGCCCTGAGACAATCCGAGGAGAACCTCGAAACCGCCATCCTCAACGCCATCTTGGAGACTACTGAGGTGGATTTGCCGGAAACCCTCATCGAACAAGAAACGACACAACTGCTGGCCCAGAGTCTCCAGGCCCTGCGGCAGGAAGGCATCAAGCCGGGGGAGCTCCGTAAGTTCTTGTCCGAGTTGCCTCCCGAAACCCTTAACCAGTTGAAAGAGCGCCACCGACCCGAAGCCATCGACCGGCTGCGGCGCACCTTGGCCCTGAGCGCCATCGTTCGGCAAGAGCAAATTGCCGTAGGTTCCACGGAGTTGGACGTGGAGGTGGAAGAGGTGATGGCGGCCTATGCCCAGCAAGGCCAAAAGCTGGATCGGGAACGAGTACGCCAAGCCGTCTATGAAGGCTTGCTGACCAACAAGGTGATGGCCTGGCTGAAGTCGCAAACTACGGTCAACTGGGTCGATAGCGAGGGGAATCCAACCCAGGCGCCCACTTCTTTGGCAGGCTCGGAGGAGAAGGTTGAAGTGCCAGAGGCCGAGTTTGAGGCCGATGAGCCAGAAGCAGAGGTATCTGGGATCCCTGAGGCAATTGAATCCTCATCAGAGACGGCTACGGGGGCGGAAACGGATGGAGAAGCCGCAGTCGTGGAAGCCGAACCGGCCCCAGAAGAGGCTGTAGAAGTATCCCCTGCGGAAACCCTCTCAGATTCTGCGGCAGATTCAGAACCAAAGGCAACGATCCCGGTTGAGGAGAAGGCAGAAGAAACCACTGCAGAGACCCCAGCAGCAGAAAAGCCTAAGCCAAGCAAAAAGGGCAAAAAAGGCAAGTAAGAGTAGGCTGTGGTGGGGCGGTTTTCCGGATCCCGGCTGGGAACATTCCAAAGAAGGGGGGCGCGACAGTCACCCCTAGTGTTCTAAAATGCAAAAAGCGGATACCTAACACTGCCTACAGTGGCAGAGGGGAGCGTTTAGGGTTTATCCTATTCGCAACATCTGCAAGAGGGCAGGCTACCATGAAAGGATTTGCGCGCGCAATTGGGGCTTGGGGGATCCTCACCCTGATCGCGGGGATCTGGCCCGGCAGCGCTGTGGGCCAATCGGCCTTGCCTCCTGTGCCCATCATGCCCTCGGATCCCCAAGGTTCGTTTCCCGATCCAGGGATCCCGGCAGCCCCTTCCCCTCCCCGTGAGCCGGTCGGTCTGGATCTCCGCCATCTGGTGGGATTGTTCATCAACGAGTCCTTGGGTGCAGGCAACCAAGCTGCCGCAGTCAGTTACAACGACCTCTACACCCGCCTGTTGACCCGAAGCTACGGGGATCCCCGCCCCCCCATTGAGGTGGAGTACGAGTTCATTCAAGAGATCCTGCGGGAGTATGGGGATCCCGCCGATCGTTTCTGGGATCCGCAAGCTTTTAAGGACTTGCTCAACCGTCCTCGTCCTCCCGTACAAGCCCGCAGGATTGGCCCGCGCCAGGTTTATTTGGCAGTGCCGGATCTCACCCCAGCCACGGCTCAGCAGATCCGCCAAACCCTCTACACCCAAGACTACAGCCAGGGCATTGTCCTCGACCTGCGCGGAGCTGTGGGCTACGACCCCCAAGTGGTGGCCGATGTGGCGCGCCTATTTCTGCCCCGCTCCGTCCAGCCGCTGCTGATTACCGAAGACCGATTTGGGCAGCCCACCCTCTGGAACAGCGAAAATCTGCCCATTGCCGCCGGGATCCCGTTGGCCGTTCTCGTGGATGGTAACACCCGCCAGGGGGCCACCCTCTTGGCTGCCCAGTTGGGATCCAGCGGTAGCACCCTCATTTTGGGGCAGCCCACCCAGGGCAGCGAACGACAAACCCGCTTCTTTGCCCTTCCCTCCGGCGCGGCGGTGGAACTGGCCGTGGCCACCTGGAAAACAGGGGATGGTCGCTCTTTGGAGCGGGGTCTGGTGCCCTTGCAGACCGTGGAAGGAGATGACAATGCTTGGCTGAATGCCGGCCTGCAAGCGCTGGCCTTGCCCCCCCGGCGACCTGCCCTGCCCCCACGGCCTACCGTGCTGGTGCAAGAGGGTCGAGTCGGTCGCTTTGAGCTGGGCATGGATACCCGCAACGTGGATACCCACCTGCTGGGCAATGTCGATCAGATCCCAGCAGCCTCCGGAGCTAATGTGTTTCAGCCCAACAGCGACCTGAAGATCTTTTACCTGCAGGACTACATCCTCTTCACCTACCGTCATCCGGGCATTGTGGATAGCTTTTTCGCCAACCGCATCTACACAACCCACCCGGAAGCCATGACCGGTGAAGGGATCCGCATTGGTTCCACCTACTCAGAAGTGATCGCCGTTTACGGTGGGCCCGGCGAGAACGGCTACAACGAGGTGGTGCCCTATCCCAAGGGGAGCCGAGAGTATCTGCGCGACGACCGCTACTACGTCAACTACGATGCTCTGGGCCTGGCCTTTGCCTTTGAGGTGGGATCCAACCAGGTCACGGCCATTGGCCTGTTCAAGCCGGGGAGCTGAAGACGAAGGTAAACTACCCCCGCCTAAAGGCGGGAGCTTTCAGTAGCCCTAGAGTCGGCAAGCCAACCCTGGACCTCTAGGCTG
>NZ_JANSIN010000080.1:0-4362 GCF_047462115.1 Synechococcus sp. R50.1
ATGTTCTCGTTTTGACAAATTGGCCAGGAACTTCTTGAGTTTTCTCTATCTCGTCAGTGCTCTCTTTTGGCTCAAATAAAAGATCAACACAACCTAGTGGACGAGTGCCATCGCAAGGTAGCAGCGTTCCTGACCGATCACTACCGCTTGATATTTCTGCCCACCTTCGAGTCGGCCCAGATGGTTGCCAAGGCGGGAAGAAAGTTTGGTAGCAAGACGGCTAGGGCGATGCTGACCTGGGCGCACTATCGGTTCAAGCAGTTCCTGAAGTTCCAAGCCAGGAAGAAGAACGTGGTGGTGGATGTGTCAGAGGCGTACACCAGCAAGACCTGTACGAGGTGTGGGCATATCCACACCCAGTTAGGGGGTGCGAAGGTGTTTGTCTGTCCCGAATGCAACCACAAGCTACCACGGGATTGGCAAGGCGCTCTGGGGGTATTCCTCAGGGCTTTGCGGGATACCGCCATTCTGTTCAGTACTGAGCAGGATGCTATCGCTGCTTCTCTGGGCAGCAATGTGTGGCTACGCCACGCAAGCGAACAGGAAAGTTCAGCGTAAATGTATCAGTCCTGCTGCACTATAATGTTCTCGCTTCAAGGTCTCCGCTTTGAGGTTTGCCATTGGACTTGAGCCTTGAGCCACTTGGTTCTTCATTTTTCCCGATCTTTGCCCCCAACTCTATGACCCAACGTGCCCTAATTACCGGCATCACCGGACAGGATGGCTCTTACCTGGCCGAGCTGTTGTTGCAGAAAAACTACGAAGTTCACGGCATCATCCGCCGCGCCAGCACCTTCAACACCGACCGCATCGACCACATCTACGTGGATGCCCATGACCCCCAGGCTAGGCTATTCCTTCACTACGGGGATCTCACGGATGGCACCACCCTGCGCAGGATCCTGGAACAGGTGCAGCCGACGGAAGTGTACAACCTGGGGGCCCAATCCCACGTGCGGGTGAGCTTTGATGCGCCGGAATACACTGTTGATGCAGTGGCCATGGGTACCCTGCGTCTCCTAGAGGCCATCCGCGACTATCAGCAGCGCACCGGGATCCGGGTGAAGTTTTACCAGGCAGGCTCCTCGGAGATGTTCGGCCTGGTGCAGGAGATCCCGCAAAAGGAGACCACCCCCTTCTACCCGCGCAGCCCCTATGCCTGTGCCAAGGTGTACGGCTACTGGCAGACGGTCAACTACCGCGAAGCCTACAACCTCTTCGCCTGCAACGGTATCTTGTTTAACCACGAAAGCCCACGGCGAGGGGAAACCTTTGTAACCCGCAAGATCACCCGCGCCGTCAGCCGCATCGTTGCCGGCAAGCAAAGCAAGCTGTACCTGGGCAACCTGGATGCCAAGCGGGACTGGGGCTACGCCAAAGACTACGTCGAGGGGATGTGGATGATGCTCCAACAACCCCAGCCGGATGACTATGTGCTGGCTACTGGGGAAACCCACACCGTGCGTGAGTTTGTGGAACGGGCCTTCGCGCTGGTGGGCCTGCCGATTACCTGGAAAGGCTCCGGCCAAGCCGAACAGGGGCTGTACAAAGACCAAGTGTTGATCGAGATCGACCCCCGCTACTACCGCCCAACCGAGGTGGATCTGCTGTTGGGGGATGCTTCAAAAGCCAAGCGAGTCCTGGGGTGGGAACCCAAAGTAAGCTTCCCGCAATTGGTGGAGCTGATGGTGCTGGCCGACTTGGAAGCCATCGGCCTGGATCCGGATCCCATCTTGGGGGAACGGCGCACCCTCAACGGCCTGCTCAGCGAAGATCGCGCCTTCATCCGCACCCAAATGGGGGTTCACTACGACTGACAAGACAGTTAGAACGGTGGAGACGGGATCCCAAAAGACAGCCTTGCCCCCTTGCCCAAAGTAGGGATCAAACGCTTAATATAGTAGATCGCCGATTCTTTTGGTGGTTTGTACTCTTGCTCCCTAGCTGACCATCTCTTGCAGAGTTTGTTTGCTGATTTTGGAGAAATGCCCGCATGTCCCGCTACACAGGTCCCCGCCTAAAAATCATTCGTCGCTTCGGGGGACTTGATCTGCCCGGTTTGACGCGCAAGCGCCCCAAAAATACCAATCCACCCGGTATGCACGGGGCCGAGCGCAAGAAAAAATCCGAATATGCCATTCGCCTGGAAGAAAAGCAGAAGGTGCGCTTCAACTACGGGCTGAGCGAGCGGCAGATGATCCGCTACATGCGCAAGGCACGGCGCTCCAAGGGATCCACCGGTTTGGCCTTGCTGCAAATGCTGGAAATGCGGTTGGATTGCATCGTATTTCGTCTTGGCATGGCTCCAACCATTCCGGCAGCTCGGCAGCTCGTGAGCCACGGCCACATAGAGGTTAACGGCCAAAAGGTAACCATTCCCAGCTATGGCTGCAAAGTGGGGGATGTGATTACGGTAAAAAACAAGGAATCTTCCCGCAAGCTGGTGGCCGCCTACGCGGAGTATCCGGGATTGTTCTTGCCAGACTACCTGGAGTTTGACAAAGAAAAGCTGCGCGGACGCATCAAGGAATTGCCCCCCCGCGAGCAAATTTGCGCCCCGGTCAACGAGCTTTTGGTGGTCGAGTTCTATTCCCGCAAGCTCTAGGGATCCCCTTTTGTGGCCATTACAAATTGCAGGGGGGGCGGTTTGACGTTCTCCCCACACCCGAAGGCAGGGGATTTTTCACGGTTTGCTTTTTCATAGTCTTCACAGAGTTCCCCCTCTTTCTTGCTCGCGTTGGCAATGCGCAGCGCTGGGGTCATAGTCATTTCGATTCAAACCAGGACACTGCACCCACAACTAAAATGTCGGTCGCGTCAGCGTTGCGGAGCAATAATGCAGAGGGCCAGAAGGTTTCTCTCAATAGCCTGGCTGTCTCAGCCTAACCTGAAGCAACTATACTTCCAGCTTGGAATAGAACTGTTTCGTCGCGGTATCCATAGCACCCCTCTCCTTTTGGAAGAAGGGCTGGGAGTGAGGGAGAAAGGCTCAGGTCAAAGGCTGCCAATGGCCCGTTTCAGTTGCACCAAGGCGCGATTGTAGGCGATTACAGCATTGGAAAGGTTGCCACGGGCAGTGGTGAGAGCAGCTTCAGCATTGATCACCTCGGTTTGGGTGCCCACCCCTGCTTGCAAACGCAGCCGGGCCAAGCGCAGGCTCTCTTCTGCCGAGGCAATTGCCACTTTGGCCGAGTCGATCTGTTCACGGCTGGAGCTGAGGGTCAGAAAGGCTTCTTCCACCCCCCGCTGGATTTCGTTGCGGGTGCCGACGAAATCGCTCACGGCCACCTGCCCGTCGATCTGAGCTTGGCGGGCTTGGGCAGCCGCTTCTCCCCCATCGAACCAAGTCAAGCTGAAATTGGCTCCCACCGAATAGCCAACATCAAAGCTATCGCGGCTGGCGTTGAAATCGTTAACGGCATCGAGGCTGGCGAATAAGCCAATTCGGGGGCCATTGCGGGCCTGTGCTAGGCGCACACGGCTTTGGGCCTGCTCCAATTCTCGGCGTCGGCGCTCCAATTCCTGTCGTTGGGCAAAGGCAGCAATGATGGTCTCTTCCAGGCTGAGATCCCACTCTCCCATCGGCTCGATGCGGTCGCTGGCCAACACGTCGGTGGGGCTGGGAAAATTCAGCAGTTCGGCCAGGCGGCGGCGATTCAGTTGCTGGGTGTTCTGGGCCACCAGCAAGGTTTGTCGATTGTTGGCCAATTCCGTCTCTGCCTGGAGAATCTCAAAGCGGGTACCCAGCCCGGCCCGTTCTCGAGCTTGAGCATCCCGCAGAGTAGCTTCAGAGCTTTCAACGGCAGCTTGGCTGATGGCGACCCTGGCGTCCGCGCTTTGCAGATCGTAGTAGGCGTTGGCCACAGCTTGTTTGACCGTCTGCAGCGTTTGCTCCAGTTGCAGTTGGGCGATGCGCAGAGCTTCCTGGGCCAGCTTCAGGTTTTGCTCCCTGAGGCCACTGTCAAAAGCGGTATACTCCACCCGCACCACACTGGCCGAGAGGGTGTGGGATTCGCGCCTTGGCCCACCACCCGGAGAGGGAGCCTCACTGTACTGGTAGTTGGCACGGCTGGAGAGGGTGGGAGCAAAGGCAGCTTGAGCCAGGGCTACCCCGGCCTCGGCCCGCTCGACGGCCAGTCTGGCCTGCTGCACAGCCGGGTTCTGGGCAACGGCGATCTCCAGAGCTTCTTCCAAAGACAGGCCCTCCCTGCGCTCAATGCGCACCTGCAAGGGGGATTGGGGCACCACCAATTCTTCAGCCTTGGAAGCCCCCTGCAAAGCCAGGTCAGCCGCAGGGGTAGGGTCAGCAGGGTTGGAGGGAATCGATAGGGTGGGGGGGGTGGGGGGGTGAGGATTTCGCGG
>NZ_JANSIN010000081.1:0-3766 GCF_047462115.1 Synechococcus sp. R50.1
ACTGTGGATGGGAAGGGGATGCGGATTTGAATGGTGCGAATGTGATTGCGCTCTTGGGGGCTGTCGTAAACCAGCCTGGAGGTCCGGGCTTGTTTTGTTCTCTGGTAGAGCAGAGCAGGCCCAGGGCTACTGAAAGCCCGCTCCGTACCGCTTAGCGGTCGGAGCCGGGTAGTTTACCTTTCGACCTCATTTCGACCTCATTATTTTGTAGATTTTGTAGCTCGGCTGGGTTGAGCAGAAAGAGCGCTGGGAAGCGCAACCCGTCCAAGGAGGTCGGAGCCGGAAGCCAGTTGGACAGGTTAAGGTGAAGAGACTGTTAAGATTCTTATGGTTTTGCTGTTGCCAAGGCAACACCGCACCAACTAACATCTCGCTACACTGCGACCGCTCATGATTCATCTTCTGCTGCAACGGCTGCACCAATCCACCCTGACCCCGCTGCGGGATATCCACTGGACGCCGGAATTGTTCGGAATCCTCTTGGTGTACTTTGTGCAGGGGGCGGTGGGGCTGGCACGGCTGGCCACCAGCTTTTACCTGAAGGATAGCTTGGGCCTCAGCCCGTCTCAGGTGGCGGCGTTGATGGGCGTTGCCATGAGCCCCTGGATCCTCAAGCCCCTCTACGGCCTGCTGTCGGATACCGTACCGGTGGCGGGCTATCGGCGTCGTCCCTACCTCTTGTTGTCAGGGCTTCTGGGGTGTGAGGCTTGGCTGGGGATGGCCCTGTGGGCACCGACGGCTGGTCTGGCCACCCTGTGGATGGTTTTGGGATCCCTGGCGGTGGCGGTAGGGGATGTAATCGTAGATTCGCTGGTGGTGGAGCGGGTACACGGCAGTGACTGGGCGGGGACGGGCACGCTGCAATCTTTAACTTGGGGAGCAACGGCCTTGGGATCCCTGCTCACCGCCTATTTGGGAGGAGCGCTCTTAGCCCATTATCCGCCGCAGGTGGTGTTTGGGCTGACGGCCTTTTTGCCGTTGTTCATCGCTCTGGCAGCTTGGGTTATTGCCGATCAACCGGTGGCGTTGTCTCAGGGCTGGGATCCCTTGCAACAACAGGTGGGGCAGGTGTGGCGGGCGCTGCGGCAACCCAGCATTTTGCTGCCGGTGCTGTTTGTGTTCGTTTGGCAGGCCACTCCCAGCGCCGATGCGGCTCTTTTTTACTTTGTCACCAACGATCTCGGCTTTGGGCCGGAATTTTTGGGTCAGGTGCGCTTGGTTACCAGCATCGCCAGTTTGCTGGGGGTAGGGATCTTCCAAGTGTACCTGCGGCGGATCCCACTGCGGCCCCTGTTCGGCTGGATGACGGTGATCTCGGCGGCGTTGGGCCTGACCAGCCTTATCTTGGTCTATCACCTCAACCGGGATTGGGGTATCGACGATCATTGGTTTAGCTTGGGGGACAGCCTGGTGCTGACGGTGGCAGGACAAATTGCCTTTATGCCAGTGCTGGTCTTGGCCGCCCGCCTCTGCCCCCCTGGGATCGAGGCCACCCTCTTTGCTCTGCTGATGTCGGCCTTTAATTTGGCGGGGTTTCTCTCCCAAGAGCTGGGATCCCTGCTGATGCATGGGCTGGGGGTAACGGAGACCGATTTCAGCCGGCTGGGGCTGCTGCTGATCCTGACCAACCTTTCTACCCTCTTGCCCCTGCCGTTTTTGGGCTGGCTGCCGGAAGAGAGCATAACCCTTGGCGGAGCAGAACTGGAGGCGGAAGCCCATGCCTCTCTGGAATCCTTTCTGCGGGATGTGCAGGCAGAAGAAGCGGAGACAGCCTTGGCGATGGAAGGGGTCTCTCTGGCCGAAACCGACCCAACCTAAAGAGACTCTGTCTGGCCTCGGGAAAGGCATACAGCCTCGGTGTCCAGCCGCTAAGATGGAGGGATGAGCTGGGTAGCCCCCACAACTCACTCGGATCTTTCACTTCAGGAGGGGACCGTGCTTCATCGTAGGATCTATCAACTCAGCCGCGAAGGCAAGGATGTGTGGATCTATCTGCGGGATCAGGGACGCTGGCTGGAACGGGCCAAGATCCTCGATATCGAAGGGGACACCATCCTAGTTCGCTACGAGACAGAAGATGAGGAGGAGATCTGCTCCTGGGAGGAGATGATTCGCCTGGAAAGCATTGGAGCTGTTGCTCAGCGCCTTTCCACCATTCCCAAGGGGATGCTCAGCACGTCAGATTTGCTCACCTCAGAAGACTGCCCTCCGGCTGAATTGCTGCATCCGCCACTGTTGCCTACCGAAGGAGAAGATCATCCCAGCAGCGAGCGCCTCGTGGAGGATTACTACCTGGATCGGGAGGCTCCTGCCGAGCTGCCGGTGCGCTCCAGTGGGGAAGATCTCAAACGGGCGGATCGTGCCCGGCACGATGCTGAAGGCACGGATTGAGTTCTCCGTTTGCCAGAGCGGCGCAGAAGAGCGCTTGACATCCTCAGGTTCAGACGCCAGCTCAGAAGCCTAGAGGTGGATGGCCCGGCCACGGCCAGAAAAGTTCTCTAGAGTTCACCTTGGCAGATGAAGGGGATCCCAAGGGCGGGATCTACTTTGCCAGGCCCTCAGTTGTGCAGGGTCGGATGGTCAGTGGGCCGTAGAACTCCTCTTGGCACAGCTCCACCTGAGAGCGGGCAGCCATTAGCAGCAATGACCAGAAGACTTGAATGGGGTGAATGGTCCCGCTGCTGCCGTTTTGATAGCTTTTTTGGCAAAAGTGTTGCTGGAGATCGACAAAGCTGATCTGGGTCAGACCCTGCTGCCAAAGCTGAGCCAGCAGAGATTCTAGCTCGGCGGTGGTTTCCAAAAGGTTTTCCGGGTGGGCTAGCTGAGTGATGGCCGACAGCGCTTGCTGGCGAGAAATCCGTTGGGCCAGCGGCTTTGGGGCAGCTTCGGGCTGGTGTTCCAGCAGGGTTTCCAGCTCTTGCAGGTGGGCGATGAGTTCTTTGAGGGTGATGGGCCGGGTACGTTGAAGACGGGGTGCTGCCCTGGGTTGCAACACGCGATCCAAGTGCGCCAAAGACCAGCTTGGCCAGGGATCCACTTCTACCTCCACCGGGCTGGGCTCACTTTCTTCTGCTTCTGGTTCTGCCAAAGCCATCGCCTTAAGATAGACCAACATGGCAGCGTGGAGCAGGGCTTGTCCCGACTCAGACAGGTCATGGCTGCTGCTGGTGGGAGCCATACGGGCCAGAAAGCGATCGATAACCTCGATGACCTGCACATCCCAGGGATCGATCTCACCTCGTTCTGCCAAATCAATGAGCAGAGCAATTGCCTCTTCGGTCGGTGAGTAGGCCATAGCACCCCACAGCTCCCTGACCCTTACTGTAGCCCTCAGGCCGGATCCCGGCTATCTCTAGCCATCTCCCATGCCGATCCGAATCCTCTGGCTCAATCGCTGACGTGGTAATATAGAGATCCTGCTCTAGTCGATAGCTGCTAGAGTGGTATCTGCGGGCGGTTAGCACAGTGGTAGCGCACTTCCTTCACACGGAAGGGGTCACAAGTTCGAATCTTGTACCGCCCATACCCGCAAACCTGCTCCTGCAGCGAGCTTCAACAGTCCAAGTCCTTCTCCTGGAGGAGAGATACAGGCGGCTAGAAACGACTTTTTCCGCCCCGGGGTCTCCGTAAACTACCCGACTCCGACCGCTAAGCGGTACGGAGCGGGCTTTCAGTAGCCCTGAGCCTGCTCTGCTCTACCAGAGAACAAAACAAGCCCGGACCTCTAGGCTGGTTTACGACAGCCCCCAAGAGCGCAATCACATTC
>NZ_JANSIN010000082.1:0-3509 GCF_047462115.1 Synechococcus sp. R50.1
GTTCTATCATAACTTCCGCATTCCTCCCGACACTGACCCTACGGGTACAGTGCGGGGCTCCTGCGATTTCTAGCTGAATCTCGCTCACCGCTGCTGCAACCCATGACCAGCAGCAACTTTGTCGCTACCCCGCCAGCAGGAGCTCCCTGGGCATCCGTTCTCCCATAGCTAGGGCAACCAGCAAGGTTCGGCAAAAACAGGGCCAGAGGCATGCTCCCTCAAGCGATGAGCCAGTTATCACTGGAGTTCGCAAGCTGCCCAAGGCGGGATCCCCTACTCCAGGTCTCGACGGTTGGGGTTGCGTGAGGGGTCGTTGCTCAAAAAACCAAACACAAAAAGCCCCACAAAAAAGATGACAACCGCGTAAACAGAGATTTTCAGTAACAGCATAGTTTCAGCAACCCGTTTCCGACTGAGTGAACTGATGAAGCGATAAGGCAATGGTAAAGCAAGGGTGAACCACCCCAGAGAGGGGATCCCGTCAAACCTGAGACCCCGCAAAACTTCTTCACAACATCATACCTCTCAGAGGGCCTTTTTCCCGCAAATGGCCCCAGTCTCCCCCCGAGAGATCCTTTCATCCCATCCTCAGAAAAGGCTGCAAAGCCCGGCATGTCGGGGATCCCCGGCAAGAGCAGAGATTGTTAAGAAATATGCTGAGCTGGAAACAAAGATTGCAACTCCTCAGCGGCGGCAGCGCTCGCGGGCGACTGGGACATAGGAAGATAGGATTTGTGGCTTTGCCGGGTCTTGCCGGACGTGTGTTGGATTTGCCCATGCCTTTTGATCGGTTAGGTGACTTAGAGGCTCTGGATGGGCGGTCGGAAACTCAGCCGCAAACTGCGTCGGGGATCTATCGGCCTCAGGAGTTGCCGCTTTCCGATGGGATCCCGGCTTTTCTGCACCACTGGCCCCAGGGATCCCCTTGCGGACGGGTGTTGCTTTTGCACGGTAAAGGGGATCACGGCGGCGGGTTTTGCCCTTTGGCCGGCGAGTTGGCTGCTCAAGGGTGGGAGGTTTTGGCTCCCGACATGCGGGGATTTGGTCGCTCCGGCGGGATCCGCTGCTGGATCGACCGTTTCAGCCAATATCAAGCCGATCTGGAGAGGATCACGCAGCAGATTTGGCCGCAGAAAGGGATCCCGCAGATCTGGTGCGGGTACAGCGCGGGGGCCAACTGGGTTACGGAATATGCCCTCGCCCATCCCGACCAAGTGCAGGGCCTGGTTCTCATCTCTCCGGCTTTTCGCATCGACCACTATTTCACCCCTTTGACCCACGCCCTTCTGCAAGTTTTGGACAGGGTTATTCCCCAGTTGGCCTTGACCGGCCTCTACGAGCCAGCGCGGGTGACTTCCCTACCCGAGCAGCAAGCCGCCTTTGCGGCGGATCCCCACATGTGTGGTGTAACGCGGGCCAGATTCACAGCCGAACTGGTGCGCAGTGGACAGCGCTGCCTTGATCAAGCCCATCGGCTCTGCCTGCCGGTTTTGCTGCTTTACACCTCTGCCGATATCGTCGTCAATCCTGCGGGAGCTGTGGATTTTGCCCGTCGGCTGCCCCAGGGAGAGATCCACGATTTTCCCCGGTCGCGCCACGATCTTTTGCACGACTGCCAAGCCGAAGCGGTAAAAGAGACCCTTCGCCGCTGGCTGGCTCGGCATTTTCCCTCTGCCCCGGATGTCGCCCCTCGCCCAACGACCAGCTCAGCCCCTACCGACCTCATGGCAAAATAGAAACGCCCTCTTTCCCCCTGCTCTCATGAGCCAAGACCTGATCTACCGTCCCCGTCGGCTGCGGCGCACAGAGGCCTTCCGCCAGATGGTGCAGGAAACCCACCTGCGGGTGCAGGATCTGATCTATCCCCTGTTTGTCATGGAGGGGGAGAACCAGCGGCAGGAAGTGGAGTCGATGCCCGGCTGCTACCGCTACACCCTAGACCTGCTGCTAAAGGAGGTGGAGGAAGCCGCTCAATTGGGGATCCCGGCGGTGGCCCTGTTCCCGGTGGTGCCGGAAGAGAAAAAGGATCCCACCGGGCAGGAGTGCTTCAACCCAGAGGGCTTGATCCAGCGGGCGGTGCGGCGGATTAAACAGGAAATTCCCGAGATTTTGGTGGTAACCGATGTGGCCTTGGATCCTTACAACAGCGACGGCCACGACGGCATTGTGCGGGATGGGGTGATCCTCAACGACGAGACGGTGGAAGTTTTGGTCAAGCAAGCCCTCTCCCAAGCAGAGGCGGGAACCGACATTGTGGCCCCCTCGGACATGATGGATGGTCGCGTCGGCGCCATTCGGGAGGCCCTGGACGACCAAGGCTATACCGATGTGGCGATCCTGGCCTATTCTGCCAAATATGCCTCTGCCTTCTACGGCCCCTTCCGCGATGCCCTGGGATCCGCGCCCAAATCCGGAGACAAGAAAAGCTATCAAATGGATCCCGCCAATGCTCGGGAAGCCATCAAAGAGGTGGAGCTGGACGAAGCCGAGGGGGCGGACATGGTGATGGTGAAGCCGGCCCTGGCCTACCTGGACATCATCTACCGAGTTAAGGAATCGACGGATCTGCCCGTAGCTGCCTACAACGTCAGCGGCGAGTACGCCATGATCAAAGCCGCCGAACAAAAAGGCTGGATCGACGGCAAAAAAGTGATGATGGAATCGCTGCTGGCCATGAAGCGGGCCGGTGCCGATATCATCCTCACCTACTTTGCCAAAGAGGTGGCCTTGCTTCTCAAACAAGCCTAGGCAGAGGCAGCCTACGGCCTGGCAGACGGCTGGGTGGACTGCCCGATCCAGGAAGGGTGGGTGTTCTTCTCGTCGTCCGCCACCCAGGTACTGGGATCCACCAAACGCACCTGAATTTGATTGCGTGGCACCCGATTCAGCCGTTCCTTGATCAGGGCCTCCTGCTGCAAGGGATCCATACCTCGATCCACCCCCTCCTGCAGCCGAGAAATCCGAGTGGACAAGACCTCGATATGCCGCTCCAGAACCTGGAGACGGTGGTGCTGAGCCAACTGCACCGGCAAGAGGCGATACAAACCACTGAGGGCAGCCGCCGTAAACAAGACATTCACCCCGATGTGACAGGCCATCTCCCAGACTTGAGGCTCGTGGCCAGGTTCTTGCCGTCCGCGCCGGCGGGAGCGCTGGACAGGGATCGTCCGCCGACCGGAAATTGGGAGAGAGGAGGGAAACCCTGCCCGCACCAGGGATCCCTGCCCTTGGGAGCGATGCACTCGTGGAGCAACAGAGATGTCCAGCCGAGGCCCAGCAACCTGCTCTGCACGCACAGACACGTGGCGAGCCGGGGTACGGGAAGAAGACTTGGGTATCACGGGTGAAGGGAAGAAAATAGGGGGACGATGAACCACCTCTGCTGCCAAGAAGCGCAGCTAGGGCCTATTGAAGCCGATTTTTCCAGGTGTGTCAGCTTACTAGCGCAGGAGCCCCGCACTGTACCCGTAGGGTCAGTGTCGGGAGGAATGCGCTTTGATGAAGTACAA
>NZ_JANSIN010000083.1:0-2679 GCF_047462115.1 Synechococcus sp. R50.1
CAGCCTAGAGGTCCAGGGTTGGCTTGCCGACTCTAGGGCTACTGAAAGCTCCCGCCTTTAGGCGGGGGTAGTTTACCAACACGACCCATGAAGACCAAAGACTATTGGCTTGGCTCTGACAATACAGCCGCCTCTGGATCCACTGACAAATGGGCGATCAGCCGATCCACCAGCCGCGAGAGGGTTGCCCGTTCTTCTGGGCTGAGACAGCCGTAGGTTTGCTCCCGCAACTGCCAAATCAGAGGGGGCAAAACGTCTTTCAGCTCCTCTCCTGCCGGTGTGAGGTAGACTCGCCAAATCCGCCGATCCTCAGGATCCCGCTGCCGCCGGATCAGCTCCCGTTTTTCCATGCCATCCAACACCCCGGTCATGGTGCCCCCCAACTGCTGCAGGCGCTCACAAATGGTGGAAGTCGGGATCCCGTCTTCTTCCCAGAGGCAGCAGAGCACCACCCAATGGGAGATGGTTAGGCCAAAAGGCTCTAAATAGGACTGGAACTTCCGCCGCACCAATTGAGACAACAATCGAATGCGATAGCCCAAGGAGTTGGGGGCGAGAATGTCATGCCACCGTTCTAGGAAAGCCTGTTTTTCCGATTGAACTCTTACTTTGGTTGGACTGTTTCCCATTGGCGGCCTGGAATGCTTAGAGTCTAAATCGCCCTATTTTATCTTTTACTCAGGAGAGAAGGAGCTTGCGATCCGTTCTGCACGAGTGTATGAGCCATCTCCCACCCTCTCCAGTACAGCCTAGCCCTTGCACAGCCAACGGACGATCTGCAGCCATTGCCGTTGCAAAGGATATCCATCAGGCAACACAGCATTTTCTGGCTTCGCATCAGGCTACAGCCGAGTGGGATCCCTGCCAAGCAAAAGATGGGCTCGCATGAACTGGAGTCGATAGCGCTGGAAGAGGCTGCCACAGAGATTTGCAAAGGCAGTTCGGATGGCACTAGAGTAGCGTCAAGTCTTGCCAGCCTGTCGTCTTTTGCAAGTGTCTTTGGTGAGGTCATCATGCCGCTTATCCCACAGGGGTTGCGCTCCCATCGTCGTTTCCTCTGGGCAGGGATCCCGTTGGCCGGTGCTTTGGCCTTGGGGGCCTGCTGGAGCAATCGCACGGGTGCCGAAGTCGAGTTTCCCACATCGGCTCAGAATCCTTTCCCCCCCATCCCCACCCCACCGCCGCCGCTGCCTTCCCCAAGTGGAACTCCGGGCCTTCCCCCCTGGTGGCCTCGTGCCCAATCGCCGGAGTGGGAAGATTCCCCTTATGCTCCGGTCTTGTCCGGCTTTTTGCAGGGATTGGCAGCCCAAGGGGGAGCGCTCTCTCAACAGGGGATCCTGCTCTGGACACCGGAAGGGGATCTGTTAGCGGAGCATTTATCGGATCGGCCTTTGCCGGTGGGAGCCTTGGATCAGTTGGCCATCAGCTTGATGGCCCTGGAGACTTGGGGCTATGAACGTCGCTTTGAGACCCGGTTCTACACCACAGGCCATCTTTTGGGCCATCGCTTGACGGGAGATTTGATCCTGGTGGGTGGCGGGGATCCCTACTTCACGGAAGCGAATGTGGCAGAGCTGGCCCACCATTTGCATAGCCTCAACATTCGCCAGATCGACGGGGATGTGAAGGTGTTGTCCCCCTTCCACCTGCTGGGCCAACCCGATCCTTTGGCCGGTGCTCGGCGTTTGGCAGAGCTCCTCAGCGATACGCAACAGCCCCACCCGGTTGCCATTCGCGGCTCGGTGTCAACCCTGACAGCCCTGCCCGCGGACGCCCACTGCTTGGCTCGTTATACCTCGCTACGCCTGGGATCCCTGTTGCAAATCCTCAACGGCAGCAACGACCGGACTATGGCAGAAGCCCTGTTGGCGGAACTGGGGGGCAAAACAGCCCTGCTGGAGTACCTGCGGCAGCGGTTGGTGTCTCAGCCCATTTCCCGCCTGGATCCCGACATGGCCCCCGCCGAGCAAGACATTCGCTTTGGACAAAGGGGGCAAGCCCTGTACCTCTCCCCTCGCGCCCTAGCTCACCTCTGGGAGCAGTTGGTGGATCTCACGGACGGGGATCCGACTCGGATCTTGCCCAGAGCGGGCATTGGCCACAGCACCCTGCAGGCGCGCACCTTGCCCCCAGGCACGGTGGCTCAGGTGGGATCCGCTGCGGATCGGCTGATGATGATGGGGCAATTGCCGGATGGCACCCGCTTTATCCTGCTCAACCAAGGCCCCGACCTGGGCATTTTGAGCCAACAACAGGATCAGTTTCTGCGGGAGGTGGCGGCCATTTCCGAGCCCCTTCGCCGCTAATGCCGACAATTAGACTTCTTCTTTATGTACCTCTCCCCCACTTCCCGTTAGGGGGCGAGAGATTGCGGCCTTGCAGCTATGCAGGGCAGAGTAGTGCGCTCGCTACTGACTTGGGCACATGGAGCCTTCAAAGAGCTGCTGAAGGCGGTGGCTAAGCAGTACGGGAAGCTGGTGATTGAAGTCTCAGCTTACTAGCGCAGGAGCCCCGCCCTCTGCCCACAGGGCGAGGGTCGGGAGGAATGCACTTTGATGAGGTACCGTAAGGGTATGACCCAAGTCCTGACCCTTTCCTGCAGGCTCAAGGTGTCTCAGTCGCAAGCCGCAAAGTTGGATGCGACCTTGGATGCCTTCGGCCAAGCCTTGAACTGGGTGA
>NZ_JANSIN010000084.1:0-1402 GCF_047462115.1 Synechococcus sp. R50.1
GCGGACGAAGGGACTTGAACCCTTACGCCTTGCGGCACTAGATCCTAAGTCTAGCGCGTCTGCCGTTCCGCCACGTCACTCTCACCCATGCTAGCTCGCCCTCTGGGCCAGGGCGACCTGTAGGGCAGCAGTCTCAGCATCATCGTCATCTCGAATCGGAATCCCGCTCCAAGTCGCGAAAAAGAGGTGTGCTCAGGTAGCGTTCCCCAAAACTAGGCTGGATCATTACAATCCGCTTGCCAGCGTTTTCCGGTCGCCGCCCCACCTGGATGGCTCCCGCCAAGGCAGCCCCGGTGGAAATGCCGGAGAGGATCCCTTCTTCCTTGGCCAGGCGACGGCTGTAGACCATGCTCTCTTCATCTTCCACCGCAATCACCTCATCCAGCAGGTCGCGCCGCAGCACATCAGGCACGAATCCCGCTCCGATCCCTTCAATGCGATGAAAGCCGGGCCGGCCACCACTCAAGACAGCACTGGCCTTGGGTTCAACGGCCACCAGTCGAATGGCCGGGTTTTTCCCCTTCAAAAACTCGCCCGCCCCCGTGATGGTGCCGCCGGTGCCTACCCCTGCCACCAGGATGTCCACCTGACCATCGGTATCTTCCCAAATTTCCGGGCCGGTGGTTCTGGCATGAATCTGGGGGTTGGCGGGATTGGTGAACTGGCCCAACATATAAGCGTTGGGAGTGCGGCGGACGATCTCTTCGGCCTTCCAGATGGCTTCCCCCATGCCTCCAGCACTGCTGGCCAGATAAACCTCTGCCCCGTAGGCTTTCAACAGCAGTCGCCGCTCAAGGCTCATGCTCTCAGGCATGACGATGATGAGCCGGTAACCCTTGGCAGCAGCGGCCATGGCCAAGCCAATGCCGGTATTGCCAGAGGTGGGCTCCACCAAGATGGTCTTGCCGGGGGTGATCAAGCCAGCTTGTTCGGCAGCCTCGATCATGCTGACGGCAATGCGATCTTTCACCGAGGCGGCGGGGTTAAAGCTCTCCAACTTCACCACAATCTCGGCCAGACACCCTTCCGACTGAGGGATCCGATTCAACCGCACCAGCGGGGTGCGACCGATGAGCTGGGTGATGTTGGCGGCAATTTTCATGGCTAACAAAAAGGAAGCAACCAATTGCAACAGCGGGCCGTAGGCCTTAAGTCCAGAGCACTCGGGGGCCTTGTGCGATGCTAACCCTTAAATCAACTCCCCGGCGCTCCCCTTTCAGCTTACTAGCGCAGGAGCCCCGCCCTCTGTCCACAGGGCGAGGGTCGGGAGGAATGCGGAGTTACGATGATATAACCATGACCCAAGTCCTGACCATTTCCTGCAAGCTCAAGGTGTCTCAGTCGCAAGCCGCAAAGTTGGATGCGACCTTGGATGCCTTCGGCCAAGCCTTGAACTGGGTGA